>JBJMPB010000513.1:0-4320 GCA_045803455.1 Gemmatimonadales bacterium
ACTCCGAATCCTGCGCTCGACAATCTTTACGTTCAACTTCGCCGGCGGCCCCGACGGGTTTAATCCTTCAGTCGGAACCGGATGGATGTTTTAAGAGGCATCAAGCAACCTTCGCCACCGAGAATCCCGCAGCCTCCAACACCTCCCGCAGCGTTGTTTCGCCGCGGTCTTTGGCATACCACTTCCGAACCTTGGGATAGAGCTCGGTCTTGGGCATGGTCGCGCGATTGGCCATCACCCAGGCCTGCAGCTCGGTGGGCCGGGGGCCCCAATGGCCAAGCTCCTGATAGTTTTCATCCAGTGCAATCACGACGGGAATCGAGCGGGATCCATTGGTGAGATAGCGGTCCATGACCTCGGGATTGGCGTCGCGCAGGATCACCCTGAGCTCCAGCCCGGGAACAGCATCGGCGAGCTTGGCCACCACCGGTACGGTATTGGAGGCGTCGCCACACCAGTCCTCCGCAATGACCAGCAGCTTGCGGGCGGCGCCCGACGGAACGGCATTCCGGGCCCAGTCCGGAACCCGGGCGATATTATACACTCCCTGCCACAGTCCACAGTGCTGGGCTCTGCATGAAGCTACGAAAGCCTCGAAGCTCAACCCGTCCTGCCACAACTTCCTGAAATCCAGCATGCTATCTCCCTGAGTGCCACGTCTTTCCCAACACGCGGATCTCAGCAATAGTTCCGTTCAGATCTCCTCGATTTTGATCCCCCGCTTGCCCAGCTCTGCGACGTAACCGCGGAACGGGATGGCCTCGTCGGGGGTGTGCACGCCCTTGGCGATCACCCGGCCGTCCACCTGCATCTGCCCGGTGATGGAAAGAGAATACCCGGTGGTCCGCATCATGGCGCTAATCCCGTGCTGCGCGTCGTAGTAGTCGAGCAGACGGAAGGTCACAGAGGTGGACTTACCCTGCTTGGCTCCGGTTACCTGTACCTGTAAGGCCACCAGATCGCGACCGTTTGGCTTGGAGAGCTTGGGGCTCACGGCCGCGATGAAGAGGTCTCGCGGTACCACCTTGCTGCCTTTGACCTCGATCGGCTCGTTGGCTAGAAGACCCAGCTCCCGGATGGGGCGCACCACGGCGGCATGGCCTGGGTAGCGGAGCGTCTTGTATTCCATGACGTCGATCTTGCCTTGATAGGCAAACGGCAGAGTGCTGATGCCGCCTCCAGTGTGAAAAGCCTCGAGGGTTCCAACCGGAGAGGGGAACTCCACCGACTCGACCTCACTGAGGGCGTCTACTTGCACCGGCCGGCCGCCGCGCAGCACCCAGGAAGGAGTGGTGTAGTAGTCGAGGGCTCCTTCCAGCGAGTACACGATCTGGTAGTTGAGCGGAGGCTCGGGGGCCTGGGGGAGACCGCCGACGAAGATCTTGACCTTTTCCGCCTTATCCAGCCGGCGAATACCTTCGGCCGCCAGAATGTTGACCATCCCCGGGGCCAGGCCGCAATCGGGAATGACCGAGATTCCCTTGGCTTCCGCTTGCTGGTGCAGCTTCTTCTGCTCCAACACGATCTCGGTATTTCCTCCTAGATCGGCGAAGTGGCAGCCGCCCTCGACTGCGGCCCTCGCCATCGGGCCATTGTAGTAGTAGGGAATGGCGCTCATGACCGCGGCCTGCCCAGCAAACGCGGCGCGCACCGCAGCCGAGTCGGAAACGTCGAGTCGAATGGTGCGGAGACGACCGTTCCAGTTGCCGGCCAAAAACTTCGGCAACTTGTCGGGCCGGAGGTCGGCCAGGGTCACCTGGGTAATCGCGGGATTTTGCAGCAAATCGTACGCGCAGGCGCAGCCCTGAAGTCCCGCGCCGAGGACCAGCAGTTTCATCAACCACCCCACCAAGAGTGAATAGAGAAAAGCCCCGGAAAGTAGCCGGGGATGCTAGGGACCTTCAATGGTGCTGGATCGAGCGACGGTGAGGCGCTTACATCTGATCGGGAGCCGGCGGCCGGGTGGCGGCTCCCTGGAAGTACGTGACCTGGCGCGGCCGTGCCGGCACCTCCGACCAATGCAGGAGACGAGGTCTTCCCTTTGCGAGAGGCCGGATCTGCAGGAGCTCGCCGGTGAAGAACGCCACCGAATCGTTGCCCCAGCGCACCGGGTCGGTTGCAGCCTGGGCCAGAATCCCGGGACGGCCGCTTCGGGGGATGACACAGAGATCTTCTGCTTGGGAACAGGGAACGACGCGGGCAAAAACCGGATCGCCCAAAAGCACCGCGAGACTCGACTCCGCCGCGGCACGTTCGCCAGGCGGGACACTCCTGGCGTTTGGCTTGGCGGGGGGAGCCTCCACCCGATAGAGATCTTTGCTGGTCTTCACCAGTAACGCGTTGCCATCGGAGCGCCAGCCGACCCGCTCGAGGAGTCCCGCATCCTTGGGCAAGCGAAGCTCGCGGTCTGCTCCATTCAAAAGATTCAGAACCCACAGGGTGGCGGGCGTGGAATCGCGCAGCGACTGCCCGCGAAAGAACGCCACCTCTGCCCCGTCGGGAGATAGCGCCGGCCGGAGCTCGGCCACCGTGGTGTAGGTGATCTGGTAGGCTGGTCCGCCATCGCCTCTCACGGCATATAGATCTCCACCCACGCCGCTCCCTCCCACGAAGATGGCATAGGACTCATGGCCGACATCGATCCTGCCGCGAAGCGGAGGAAGAGTGCCGCAGGCGATTGTGCAGAAAAGCGTGAGCGGTAAGCGGTAGGCGGTAAGCGGTCTCACCGACCACCGCTCACAGTCGCCTTCAGTAACCACCATGCCTTGGGATCCACCTCGATGCGCTTGGGCTTGTGGGAGATCCCTTCGACGATCTGGCGAGTCTGCCGGCCTTGGACGTGGAGTCGAACCGGAACGTCGTCCACCAGCAGGATCAGGCTCGGAATCTGAAAATCACCCCACTCAGCGGGCTGCGTCTGGGTGACGTCGACAGTCAATTTCTTTCCCTTGTGAGTCCATTTCAGGTCCAGCACCGGATATCCTGGCTGCGTCAGAGCCTGGCGAAAGTACCACTCGAGGTCCCGGCCCGCCGCCTCCGACATGATCCGGGCAAAGTCAGCCGAGAACGCGGTGCTGTCGCGAAAGGTGCTGTAATAGCGGCGCAGGCCGGAAAAGAAAGCCGAGTCTCCGACCAACCCCCGCAACTGGTGCAGGACCCAGGCACCCTTCTGATAATTGTTGCTGTTGAGCAGGCCGACGAGGTCTTTGGCAGTGGTGTCCAGGATGGGTTGTCCGACCTCCTTGGATTGGAAAACCTCATCGGCCATGCGGCGCATTCCTGCCCGGAATGCGCTGTCGCCGTCAACGTGAGCCTGCCAGAGTGCCGCCAGGTAGGTGGCAAAGCCCTCGGACAGCCAGAGGTGATGCCAGTCGCCTTCGGTGACCGCATCTCCGAACCACTGATGGGCGGTCTCGTGGGCGACGACCGGCTCACCCAGATTTTGCTTACGGTAGCGCTTTTCGTCGTAAAAGATGGCGGTGCTGTTCTCCATGCCGCCGAACCGGGTGCTCGACTCGACATGAGCCAGGCTTCCGTAGGGGAACGGACCGACCAGATCACTGTAGTACCGGAGAATCTCCCCCGCCCGGCGAAAGGGGTCGTTCACGGCGTACGCCGAGTCTTCCGGGTAGGTCCATAGCGTGACCGGAATACAGCTCTGCTGACAGTTCCCATCAGGCAAACGGACGCGGGCCATACGGCCGATTCCCACAACCATGGTATACACCGGAATCGGACGATCCATCCGATAGTGCCACACGACGTGCCCATAGGCCAAGGTATCGATCTTTTCCAGTACTCCATTGGCGATGACTTGATCGTTGACCGAAGCCTGCACGTGAAACGCCACCGTGGCCTTGTCGCTGGGATGATCCTGGGAGGCGAGCCAGAGGTGCGCCCGGTCGGGCCAGTTGTCGGCGAAGATGGTCCGGGCACCGTACTGGTTGGCGCCGATGATGAGGCCATCCCGCACCTGCCCGTGATACCGCACTCGAGTGGTGAGCGTGTCACCGGCGGGTTTTTCATGGGGAACTTCGATCTCTCCCTCGGACCTGGCATACAGTGTTCGGGAGAGGCGGGTGTTCGGTTTTCCGTCCACCAGCACGCGGACGACGCGCATGGCGGAATCCAGCTCCATCGCCACCGGCTCCGCGGAGCGCAGCCTCCAGGTAGTCTGCACTTCGGCCAGCACGTGGTTACCGGTATCGCTCGGTACCAGAGTGATGTCGTAGTGGAGAGCGTCGTGCACCGGATGGATGGTGTCGGCCCGGGCGGCGAGAGGGGACGCGGTTTGCAGTAATAGGAGGACGGTTAGCATAC
>JBJMPB010000070.1:0-5972 GCA_045803455.1 Gemmatimonadales bacterium
CAACCCGTGGGTCAGTGACTACACCTATAAGGGGATCATGACCTACCGCCGGTCGCATCCACTGGGGGCACAGGCCGCGGAGGGAGCGCAGCCCTGCATCCTGATTTGGGGCCGGATTGTGAATGGCCAGGCCGTTCTCGAGCCAACCTTCCAGATCGTGACCCGGCCGCGAATGCCGCAGAGCCGCGGTCCCTATGTCATCGAGGCGAAGGCTGCCGATGGGTCCTCACTTTTCAACCTGTCCTTTGACGCTACAGCAGCAGCAGACGCGGGTCAGAACAGCAGATACTTCGCATTCGCCGTTCCGCTCGATCATGCCACGGCTACGCGTCTGGGAACAGTACGACTGACCGGCCCGGGCACTCAGCTGGCCGCTGTCAGGCAGTCGGCGGAGCTGCTCCAGCGCGGTCCGGTGCAGGATCGCATCACCGCTAGGCGGGAAATGGGGACCATTGCGCTGCAGTGGAATGCCGCTCTGCACCCAATGCTGATTGTCCGAGACCCGGACACCGGCGAGGTGCTCTCCTTTGCCCGCGGCGGGAACGCCCGGGTGTGGACCGGAAAAGGCGCAGTGGACCTAGAGGTGTCGAACGGGGTGCTGAGTCACCGGGAACGTCTGGCCATCAGCCGCTGATAGGCGGACGTGGGTGCCGTCTGGGTACTCGACTCCCTGGCGGCCGCTGCCGAACGCTTTTCTTCTCCCGGCTCGACGTTCTCGGTGCGATTGGAATGCCAGACCCGGCTCTTCCCGGCCGCGATCTCCTCCATGGTTCGCCGGGTGGCCACTGAGGTCTGATGTTCGGCGGTTACGTCCGATCCTTCAGCCGCGAACTCATCGCGGTGCTTGATCAGCAGCCACTGGGCCTTGCCCTTTTCGTCGCGGCGAGTGCGAACCAGCACCCAGGAGCCGTGCAGCCGCTTGCCCTGCAGCACAAACTTGAAATCGCCTTTCTGATACCCTCGCCGTAAGCCTTCCACCGGATCCGGATCGCTGCCGCCGTAGCTGTATGTCCCCCGGTCCCACAACATCACGGTACCGCCGCCGTACTCGCCCTTGGGGATGGTGCCCTCGAAGCTGTTGTACTCGATGGGATGGTCTTCCACCTGCATGGCGAGGCGTTTTACCGTCGGGTCCAGACTTGGGCCTTTGGGAACAGCCCAACTCTTCATCACGCCGTCCAGCTCGAGCCTCAGGTCGTAGTGTAGGTGACTCGCGGCGTGCTTCTGAATGACGAAGGCCAGCTTCTGCTTGCTCGCTCCGCTACCGCCACGTGGCTCCGCCGTCCGGCTGAAATCCCGCTTCCGCCGATACTCGGCCAACTGCGATTCTGCATTCGCCGCGGACCTGGCCGGAGTGGACGCCTTTTTCGAGCTGGTGCGTTTGCTGCTTGCGGTTGATTTCCTGGGCATCGATCAGGACTTCCTTCTGTGGGCTACCCTCTTCGCATGGCGGGAGAGCTCGCGGTGCGAGGCGGCGGACCTTCGGCGGGTGCTCTTCTTGGTCTGACCATCTTGCCAGCCCGCAGATCTGCCCCTGCCCTTTTCAGCGTGGTCCTTTCCGGCATCGGTCACCTCCTACGTGAACGCTGCGCCGGAGAGGGCCAACCCGCCGTGTTCGTAATCACGTTCGCCGATTTTCACCACAGAGGCACAAAGGACACAGAGGTTGCGTAAACCAAGGCGTCTCCGGTTCGACCCGGGAGAAGAGTTCCAGCCAGTGTCATAGTGAGGTATAACGAACAGAATATTGGTGGGTTCGAGCGCGGCCACCCAGCATGCCTCGGAGCATCTCGGCAAGACGAAACCTCTGTGTCCTTTGTGCCTCTGTGGTGAAGCATTTTCCGATCTCTACAGCAGACGATCCTGGTTGTAGCGGCCGCGCGCCGCCAGGAGCGGCTTCCACAAATCTCCGACCTGTTCCACCCGTTCCGGGACATTGTCCATTCGGAAGTCGGCGATCGTGAACCCCTGTTCCACTTCCTTCCAGGTGACCGGGGTAGATACCGTTGCTTGCTCGGTAGGGCGGACCGAGTAGATCGAGGCGAGGGTGCGTCCCCAGGCGTTCTGGTTGTAGTCCACCAGCACCCTGCCGTGTGGCCGTTGAGCCACCCGATACTCGGCCGTGATCAGCTGGGGATAGAGCTGCTCCATCTGCTTGGCAAATGCCTTGGCTATTCGCCAGACGTCCTTCTGCACCGGACCGCGCACGATGGGCACGTACACGTGAACGCCCTTGGATCCGCTGGTCTTTGCCAGTGGTTTCATGCCGAGGTGAACCAGAGCATCACGTACTACAATCGCGGTCTCCAGCACCTGCCCGAATTCGGCACCGGGTCCGGGATCGAGATCGAAGTGCAGGTAGTCAGGCCGGTCGGTGTCGTCGCAGCGGGCGTACCACTGATTGAGGTCAATACAACCGAGATTGACCACCCAGAGCAGGGATGCGAGGTCCTGAACCAACGGAAACGCGATGATGTTGCCCGACTCATGCTCGATTGCGCAGGTCTTCAGCCACTCCGGCCTCGGAGACGGCGTGTTCTTCATGAAGAACCACTTGCCGCGAATGCCGTTGGGGTAGCGCTTCATTACCATAGCCCGGTCCTTCAGGTGCGGCAGCAGAACCGGGGAGACATCGGTGTAGTACTGCAGAAGATCCCACTTGGTGAGACCCAGCTCCGGCCAGAAGATCTTTCGCAGGTTGGTCAGCTGTACTGTGGATTCCCCAATGCGTACGAGCTCGTTCTCCGACCCCGTGGGCAGCTCGACTCGTCCACGGGAGGCGGCAGGCGACCTCGGTGTCACCGCCGCCGGGCCAGTTTGGGTGGACGAGGGCCCCGCCTCACGGCT
Source organism: Gemmatimonadales bacterium (assembly GCA_045803455.1). Lineage (GTDB taxonomy): Bacteria > Gemmatimonadota > Gemmatimonadetes > Gemmatimonadales > GWC2-71-9 > CAVVWJ01. The sequence goes on from JBJMPB010000070.1 coordinate 2,848, forward strand.
CCGGCCACCGGCTGGTAGGTCAGTTCCCGACCTGCTTCGGCAGCCCGGAGAAGGAGTGCCCCCCGGCTCATGTCGCCCCGCCCCACGAACTCGACCGGAAAGAGGAGCCGTTCGCCGAGCATCTCCAGGAGCACGTCCACGTACTTCCCCGTCGCGACACTGCCGAGCAAGACGACCTCCAGATCGCCGAGCTCCCCCAGCCGGCACAGGTCGCGCCTCAATGGTGTGAGGTACTCGGGACGGTCCGCGCGAATGTCTATCGTGCCGAACTCGCGCAGGTCACGGGCACCGATCTGGGTCTCGGGCGGGAGCAGCCCGCGGTCGGTGGTGATGACGTGCACTCCGGTTTGTCCCTGCGGGGCACGGGCAAAGTGGGCGGCATAGGTCAGCTTTCCCCTGAAATAGAGTCCGCTCAGAAAGCTGAACGCCTCGCCCAGTGAGATGCCCGCCGACCGAAGCCGCTGGGCCAGGGGAAAAGCCGCCTGTTCATTGAGCAAAATGGCGGCGCGCTTGCCGCCACAGTGTGCGGGAGAGAGAAGAAAGATTCGCCGTGCGGTCATCAATCCTAGCTGGATTGCCTCGCCCGGTCGCGATAGCGCACTCGGTCGTTGGCCCGGCGTCCTCGCGGGGTCGGCGGACCCAGGAGGGGTGTCAGGAACTTGTGCAGGGTCTCGGTGGTGAAGGGCTTCTCCAGGAAGGGCAGCTCGGGATACGCGGCCACCAACTCGGCAATCTCGCCCACCGGATAGGCCGACATCAGGATGATTGGCAACCGGGGATGCAGGTCCCGGGCTCGCTCGGCCAGCTCGCCTCCATCCATATATGGCATGACCACATCGGTCAGCACGAGACGAATCTCGCCCGGGTGCTGCTGGATGTAACGGAGCGCCTCGCGTCCGTCGCGGGCAGTTCGGGCTTGGTAGCCCAGGGCGCGGACCATGCGGCAGGTTGTGGAACGGGGAGTCTCTTCATCATCCACGATCAGTACCGTGGGTTCGGCGGAGAAACGGGAACGGCGGTCTCCTCGGCTGGGCATGCGGGCTCCGGGCAGCACGGGCTGCCTTTTGCCCTCTCCACGAAGAGGGACTCTATGTATGTCGTCCGCGTGCCAAGGTTCGCGCGGCTATAACCCACATCAAGTAAGACCGCTAACTCTCCAGTATGCAAGGGGTACAATGCCGGATCCTCGACGCCTTCGAGCCCGAGTCGTGTGGTCCAGGCCACACCGCATGATGCGGAGGGATTGTAGGGTACGGATAGTGGCAACCGCCAATTCCCTTCACTTGGAGCGCAGTATGACCAAGCCGATTACCCCGAGAGCCCATGGAATTCTGGATTATGCCACCGCGGGAGCAACCGCGGCGCTCTCCCGCCTGCTCGGATTCTCCCCCGCCGCAAGCCGAACCGCCAACGCCTGGGCGGCGGGCTATAGCGCGATGTCGGCCCTGACCAACTACCCGCTCGCGCTCAAGCGCGCCCTGCCGTTCCAGGCCCACGGTGCCATGGACGCGATCATGGCCCCGCTCATCCCCGCACTTCCCTGGCTCCTCGGCTTCGCTCGAGATCGGCGAGCTCGGAACTTCTTTCTGGGTCTTGCTGCGGTCACCATCGTCGTTACCGCGCTCACGGATTGGAGCGCTGATACATCGAGGGCGTGAGCCCGGAGCGCCCTGCCATGCCCCACGTGGTGCTCCTGGGGGACTCGATCTTCGACAACGGCGCCTACACCTCCGGCGGTCCGGACGTCATCGCGCAGCTTCGCTCGCTGCTCCCGGCCGAATGGAAGGCGAGCCTGTTGGCTTTGGACGGAGCCCGCATCAATGACGGCTTCCGACAGCTGGAGCGCCTCCCCGCGGATGCCAGCCACCTGATCCTCAGCGTGGGTGGAAACGACGCGCTGGCCCACAGTGAGCTCCTCGAAGGTCCGGCAGCCTCCGCACCGCAGCTGCTGGGCTTTCTGGCCGAGGCGGCAGAGAGCTTCGAACGCCGGTATCGCGGGCTGGTCGACCGGTTGCTGCAACGGAAACTGCCGCTTACGGTGTGCACCATCTACAACGGCAACTTTCCCGACCCCGAGTTCCAGCGGCTGGCCTCGACCGCGCTGTGCATCTTCAACGATCCGATTCTCAGGATCGCCTTCGAGCGGCGGCTCACGGTGGTCGATCTCAGGCTGGTCTGTAATGAGGCGGCAGACTATGCCAACCCGATCGAGCCTTCTTCCCGGGGAGGGCGCAAAATTGCAGCCGCCATCGTTCGAGCGCTGCGGGACTCTGAGGTTGGATCGGCCAGCGTGCTGGGGTAACTGCCCGCGGTCACTGACACCCCGGGCAGTTCCCCGTCGATCAGGCGGGCGCCTGACTGGTGCACATGTGCTTGGTGTTCGAGTATTGCGACTGCAGAAAGTACTGACGCGCGTTCAGCAGGAGATTGCTGCCGAACGTAGAGCACATATCCGAGATCTCGAAGCCGAACAGCGCATTGGCCCAGGCGTCGAAATCCGGATTGGTGATAGTCTCCAGAACCTCATGCGCCAGAGTAGAGCCCGTGGCATCGATCAGTCCCTGAGGCGTCTGACCCGGCCACTGGCAGCCGGTAACTCCTTGATAGGGCTGTACTGTGAACAGGACGTGTTTGTCGGCGGCGAAGTTCACACTGCCGTGGAAGGCGCAGAAGGCCCAACTGGCCGGGTCGCTCGGCGAGTAGCAGTTGCCGGCGACGATGCACACTTCGGTGCCCTGGCGCAAGAATACGTGGTAGATCGAAGTGTACCCGCTGGCGCCACCCAATTGCGTCACCGCATCGGCCACGATGGCCTGAATCTCCTGCAGGGTCGCGCGGTTGCCATTGGCGAAGGTCGCCCGTGTCCGCATCGATGTAACCGGGAACTTCAACTTGGCATCGGCTCCGATGTACTCGTTGGCCAGGCGAAGGTACTCGCTGCCATTGAGGTCGCGGAGAAAGTTGGCCGGCGCCAGCGTACCGTTACCCCAGCAGGTCCCCGGTGTCTCCGGAGGAGCGCAGTTCACGTATACCACGTAATGGGTTGCGGCCTTCACCACGGGACCGCCGTTGTAGGTGAGATCAAAGGGTGAGTTGTCTACCCGGCCCACGCTGGCATTGATCCG
>JBJMPB010000101.1:0-2789 GCA_045803455.1 Gemmatimonadales bacterium
CGCCTTGAGCGCGGCCGCCATCGCCGGACCGGGATCAACGGACCGAGTTTCGGACAGCAGCGCCCCGCACGACAGCGGCAAGCCCGGCAAAGCCACCGAGAACGGCCGCACGGAGGACCGCATGAACGAGCGTTCGGATCGGGTCACGACGACGGTTCGCAATGGCGACAACTACACCAGCGTGACCCAGAGCGGCGACCCGGAGACGGTCGTGAGGCGGGTCGAGAAGCGGCCCGGCTACACAAGGCTTGAACAGCGCAGCGGCAACAGCCACGCGGTCGTCGTCCAAAGCGACGACGTGGCCGACCTTCGGGACAAGTTCCGCGACTTTTTCCGGCAGTGAGCCGAGGCGGTCTTGACGGGGAACGCCGCGGCGAGAGCGCGGGGCTGTTCCTGAATATCCGATTCGGGTCGATGAAGAAGAGTAGCAGGAAAGGCAAGAGTTGCTTTTCATACAGCCCATGCGAGGCACGCATACGGCCCATATTGTCGAAATCAAACGACTAACTACATGCAAGTGAGTAGGGAAGGAAACAGCAGGAATACAGCACAGAAACTCTGAAGAGTGTGACTGAATCTTCTGTACTGCTGAGACAACCCGATCGTCTCCGGGCAGAACCGGCAATCTCTGGGAGAGAACGCGTCATGAGAAAGCACATCGTTATCGCCTTGGCTCTGGTCACAGGTGGGGCTCTGTCGGGCACGGCCCTCGCTGAACCGGCCAAGTTCGATGGGACCTGGAGCGTGTCGTTGGTGTCGTCGGGTGGCCTGTGCGGCAGCGGTGCTAGTTCGACCCTGACGGTCCAGAACGGCAGCGTGCGCGGCGGCTCTGGCGTGAGCGTATCGGGCCAGGTTGGGCCAAGCGGGTCGGTCAGCCTGGCTTTGCAGAAGAGCGGCGTTCAGGGCTCTGCGTCGGGCACGTTGTCGGGATCGTCCGGCTCGGGCTCGTGGTCGGTGTCGTCGCTGGGGTGCTCGGGCCGTTGGACGGCGCAGCGCCGCACCGTCACCGCTCAGGCGAACTGACCAACAGCTTAGCTGAGAACTTCCTACGCCGACACGGAGGAATGATGGCCATAGCGCAGCATCCAAGCTGCGCTGTCGTGCGGCCGCTTGTTCACACGCCCATCAGCCGCTCTCAGAGCGGAACCGCAAGCCGGAATAGGCAGCGGAGCGACGAGGGAAGGAACGCATGTCATTGGCTCTGATCAAGGCTGCGCGAGTTGCCTCAACTCTTTGCGCGGCAGTCATCGCGGCGGCCTACTTGGTGCTGCAACTCTCGTCCCACGATGCCGGAATACCTGTGCCGGAAGCGACTAGAAACCCGCAGGAAATCCTCGTGTTCGAGCAGATGCGGGTGCCGCGCTGGCTCGCCGAGACCGTTGTTCGGGCGGCGCAGGTCACGGGTGTTGATCCGGCGTACCTGATGGCACTGGCCGACAAGGAATCCAGCCTGCTGCTCGACAACAAGGCTCGCACCTCCTCGGCGGAGGGCCTGTTCCAGTTTGTCGAGGGCACCTGGCTGGAGGTGCTGCGCCGCTACGGCCCCAAGCACGGCTATGCGGCTGAAGCCGAGGCGATCCAGGTGGTCCAGGGACGGTCTGAGGTGGCCGACAGCGATGAGCGGGAGCGGATCCTGAACCTTCGCCGCGATCCCTACCTCTCGGCCCTGATGGCGGGCGAGATGATGAACGCCCACCGGCAGGTCCTGGCTGGCCAGGTGGCGCGCGATCCATCCTTTGCCGAATTGTACATGGCCCACTTCCTGGGCGTGCAGGGGGCGAGCCGGTTCGTGGCCTTACTCAGTGGCCAGCCCGACAAGAGCGCGCCTGAGGCGTTCCCACGCGCGGCCAAGGCCAACCGCTCGCTGTTCTATGCCAAGGCGGACAAGACGGAGGCGGCCTCAAAGGCGAGCGGCAAGCCTAAGGCACTGTCCATGGCCGAGGTTCAGGAGCGGATCGGGGCGATAATCGACAAGCGCGTGGCCCGGTATGCCAGTGTGAGAACCAACTTTGCCTCGGCTCAGACCACCAGCCAGTAACGGGCTGCCTCCTGCTGCGCGATCAGCCGGGCTTTGTGCGGTACTGTTCACCATGCCTGTGCGAGGGCAGGCCCGTTCTCGAAACGACCCTGATAGCACCGGCAGCGGCTGACGTAATCCGATTGAGGAGCGTGGACCGAAGTTCGTCGGTGATCTCCTGGCAGGCGGTTTCGATCACCTCCTCGGGTGTTGCTCGGCCTAATGACCACTGCCGCGGCGTCTTCGGGAAACATGGAACGAGCGGACTGCCTTGGGGCATCAACGGCGAGTTCAGGCTAAACTGACGCGCCCTTGAATGAGATGGCCCATTCTCATGCCCCGCGCACCTGAGACTTGTCCTGCGTAGGTTCGGAGGCGGCGGGGGCTGACTGACGTCGTGCCTGGAGGAGGACCGGTCGCTCCTGAGGCTTCCCTGTTCTCCAGCGGCCAGTGCGGCGAGCGCCGTACAGAGCCGTCGCCCCGAGAACGGCGGAAAGTGCAAACGTATATGCGAGACTCCAGCGAGCGGGCCGATCCAAGCGGTTCTCGTCAGCATGGGGCGTGAGCGAAGCGGCGCTAGGACTCAACTCAGGCGTGGACGCAGCAACGGAAGCCGCCGACTGCTCCTCGACAGCAGCTGTCTCACGAACTGCCGTCTCATTCGGCGCTGATGCACTCAGCCTTAAGTCTGCCCCTTCAGGAGCATCACTTCGAACCCGCGGCTGTGGGTCTGGGACCCGGGCCGATGTCTCCGCTGCAGCAACTACCGCCG
>JBJMPB010000151.1:0-5056 GCA_045803455.1 Gemmatimonadales bacterium
CTAGTACGAGAGGACCGAGACGAAGCGACCGCTCGTGTACGGGCTATCCTGCCAAGGGTATCGCCCGGTAGCGATGTCGCGCGGAGATAACCGCTGAAAGCATCTAAGTGGGAAACTCTTCCCAAGATGAACACTCCTGGACCATAAGGTCCCTGAAGGGCCCTGGGAGACGACCAGGTTGATAGGCCGCAGATGTACGGCGCGCAAGCGCTTTAGTCGAGCGGTACTAATCGCCCGTGAAGTTTGATCTCTTCTTTTTCTTCACATGAAGCACCATCCATTCCTCGTTGTCGCTATTAGCTCTTGGCTATTAGCTATTGGCTACTCCGTTCCACGGAAACAGCCAGTGGCCACTAGCCAGCAGCCAGTAGCTCCCAAAATGGCTGGCGACTAGCGCGCAGGGGCCACACCCGTTCCCATTCCGAACACGGCAGTTAAGCCCTGCAGCGCCGATGGTACTACCACTGAGAGGTGGTGGGAGAGTAGGCCGTCGCCAGCCTTTCCTTTGAACGCCCCACTGCGCGGAAGCGCGGTGGGGCGTTCTCTTTTCCGTCCCCTGCCAGGCCCACCCAGAATCGTTACATCCTGACGGTCAAGAACCGCCTCTCAGCCTCCGAAGCTACCCTCAGGCGCAGTTGACCGCTTCACGCCCCCAGGCTCAGGCTGCCGACCCCTTCGCCCCTGCTTCAACACTTGACCTTTCTGGAGGCTCAATGTGGGGACCATTACGCATTGGCGTAGCACTGCTGGCCTTTGGGGCCGGCCATGACGTCCTGCCGGACCTGTCTCACAATTCGGGAATGACCCTGGTCGTTCGCCTTCCGGATGGCAAAAAGACGAAGCTGCCGGTCACTGGTACGCCCGCCGCTCCCCAGGTAAAGGGCAGCGCCGAGATCGAGTACCGCGGTGGACGGTCAAGCATCAAGCTGACTCTGGACCAACTGCCTGACCCGCGGCGTCTCAGTGACTTTGCCACCACATACGTGGCCTGGGTGGTGCGGGCGGATGAGGAGGTAGAGACGCTGGCCGAGGTGCCGGTCAAGAAGCAGAATGTCACCGGGTCGTCCGCGGCGCGAACTCTCGGCGTCATCGTGACGGCCGAGCCCTATGGGCAGGTGCGGCGTCCGTCGTCTCTCGTGGTGGCTGAGCTGACGTTGGCCCAGGCCTCCGATGCTTCCCTGCAGTCTACGACGGTGACCTATGAGAGGGTGCCGGAGCAGTTCTATCGCTCGACTCTGTCCAAGGGTTCGTCCACGCCTGACTCGCTGACTCCCTTGCCGGTGCTGGCAGCCCGCCGCTCTGTGGCCATTGCCCGCAGCTTGGACGCTCCCCGATATGCCCGGCCCGAGTTCAGCTCCGCGCTCAATCTGCTGGACTCACTGGAGCTGACCTGGGTAAAGAAGCCAAAGGACCAGAAGAAGTATTCCGAGCTGGCCCGCGAAACGGCACGCAGGGGCGATGTGGCGCGCGAGCTGGCTGCGAGCCGGGCCGTGGAGGCCCAGCAGGAGGCGGACCGGCAGCAGGCCGAGTTTGAGCGGCAGCAGGAGGCGGCCGCCCAACAGGCTGCCCTCGACAGCGCCGCCCGAGCAGCGGATGCGGCTCGAGCCGAGGCTGAGCGAGAAGCTGACCTCCGGTCCAAAGCGGAGCGCACGGCCGCCGAACTTCAGGCTCGTCTGTACGCGTCGATCTCCGCGATCATGGAGACTCGCCAGGGAGCACGCGGTCTGGTCGCGGCCCTGTCCGGAGTCAACTTCGAGACCAATCGGGCTACCCTGAAGCCGGCTGCCCGCGAGAAGTTGAGCAAGCTGAGTGGTGTTCTGTTGGGTTTCCCCGGTGAGTACAAGCTCGAGATCGAAGGCCACACCGACTCAACGGGAACCGATGCCTATAACCAGACACTTTCCCAGTCCCGCGCCCAATCAGTGCGCGACTTCCTGGTGACCCAGGGAATACCCGAGACCCGAATCCCCTCCACCCAGGGTTTCGGTCGCACCAAGCCGATTGCCCCGAATGACACCCGGGCAAATCGGGAGAAGAACCGCCGAGTCGACATCGTGATCGAATAGACCGGCTGCCAGGAAAGCCCTGCCACTCCAAATTGGTAGGGCTTTCTTTGGCGCCGCGGTGCAGCAACGGCGTGGATTTCCCCTCGACGTTATCCGGTCTACAATTGGCATCGTATGACTACCGGTGTCTACCAGCGTCTCGACCTGGACAACGGGGGGCATCGGCAGCTCCTCCTCACCTACGATTTCCCGCCGATGGCCGGAGGTATCGCCCGCCTCACCGGGGAGCTGGCGAAACGGTACCCCGAAGAGAGCCTGCTGATCTCCACCGGCAGCTTCGAGAACAGTGCGGCGTTTGACCCTCAACTCCCCAACCGAGTGGACCGCCTCGGCATCCGCAGCAGCCGCCTCCGTACAGTTCAGGGTCTCATGCTCTGGTCCCACCGGGCCACACAGCTGGCCCGGGCCTTTCGCCCGGGATTCGTCTGGTGCGGCAACCTGAAACCGGCGGGATTTCCGGCCCTTTGGCTCAAAGGCCGCGAAGAGATTCCCTACGGAATCATTCTCTACGGATCGGAGCTGCTCCTGCTGCAGCAGCGGATCCGCACCTCCCGCCTCAAGCGGGGCGCAGCCGGGCGGGTATTTCGCCGTGCCGAGGTCCTGGTGGCCATCAGTGAGTGGACCCGTCGCTTGTGCCTCGAGGTGTTGGATGGACTCGGGTGCAGGTCGGGCGACATAGATGTCCGCCGCATCCCCCTCGGCACCGACCCGGCACACTTCCGACCCGGACTGGATTCCCGCAGTGCCCGCGAACGCTATGGACTCGGGCCGGGACGCTGGCTCATCACTGTGGCCCGGCTGGTAGGGCACAAGGGAATCGATACCGGACTCCGGGTGCTGGCAGAACTCGGTGCAGCGTATCCCGATCTCCGGTACGCCATAGTCGGATCGGGGCCCCTGCAGTTCCAGCTGGAGGCGCTCGCCCACGACCTGGGCGTGGGGCACCTGGTGCGATTCCTCACCGCAGTGCCGGATGAGGACCTGCCCGCGCTCTACAACTCCGCCGAGATCTACCTTGGCCTGTCCCGAGCCGAGGGACTGCTCATGGAAGGCTTCGGGATCTCGCTGGTGGAGGCCTCCGCCTGTGGGATTCCTGTGGTCGGAGCTCGGCAGGGCGGGATTCCAGATGCGGTACGAGAAGGAGAAACCGGGCTTCTGGTCGATTCCACTGACCTGGGAGCCATCGTCCACGCGGTGCAATCTCTGCTGCAGAATCAGGAGTTGGCGAGGCGATTAGGCCTCGAGGGGAGAAGGGCAGTGGAGACCTACTTCAACTGGGATCGGGTAACCGCCGACGTGCGCCGCACCGGTGAGGAGCTCGCCCGGTAACGCGACCCGGAGCCAATGGCCAACCAGCAAGAGTCCCCTAACTTGCAGGATGACCACCAGGACCGGCCATATCGCCCTTGCCGGCGCACCCAATGTCGGTAAGTCCACCCTGCTCAACACGCTCGTGGGCGAGCACTTGGCCATCGTAAGCCCCAAGCCTCAAGCCACCCGGCTTCCGGTGACCGGTATACGGACCGAGGGCGAGACCCAATTCATCTTCCATGACTTGCCAGGCTTGCTCGATCCCTCGTACCTGCTTCAGGAGAGGATGCGAGAGATCGCCCTGACAACAGCCAGGGAAATGGACCTGGTGCTGCATCTCCATCCCGCGCCTTTGGCTCCCGCTCCTGCCTTTCAGCAGCTGGCCGGACTGACAGCACCGTTGCCCGTTCCAGTGCTTACCGTGTACACCAAGGGAGATCTGGTGCCTCCCGGCCGTCGCGCTGAGCTCGAGCGGGAGGCGCCGCTGATATCCGCGGGCGACGGACAAGGCATCGAGCTCCTTCTGGATCGGGTCCGCGGCTATTTGCCTGAGCGCGAGTTCGAGTTCGATCCAGAAGACATCGGGACGCAGCCACAGAGGTTCTTCGTGGTTGAGTACCTGCGGGAGGCGGCTTTCGAGCTGCTGGGCGATGAGGTGCCCTACTCGTTCACCGCCGAAGTGGAGGAGTTTCGCGAAGCGGAACGGCCCATATACATTCGGGTCACGTTGTTCGTGGAGCGCGAGTCGCAGAAGGGGATCGTGATCGGCCGGTCCGGCGCCACCATCAAGGCCCTTGGAGCTCACGCCCGCGCTCGACTGGAAGAGTTGCTGGGAGCACCGGTCTATCTGGACTGCTGGGTTAAGGCCCTGCCGAACTGGCGGAAGAGCTCCTCGGCGCTCAGTCGATTCGGATTTCCGGAGCCCATCCCGGGCAGCCGTGCCGCCACCTCATCATCAAGGAGTTCCCATGACTCTGGCTCCTGAGCTGTTGCAGATACTCGTCTGTCCTCAGTGCAAGGGGGAGCTCGAGTATCGCACCTCGCCCGAGTCGCTGGTCTGCCACACCTGCCGCCTGGTCTATCCGGTGGAGGATGGCATTCCCATTATGCTGATCGACGAAGCCAAGCCGCTCTGAGTCCTCCGCCGTCTCCCCGCATGAATCCTCGCACGCTGAGCGCATACGCCCAGCGTGCTCTGGAAAACGCTCGTGCCGAGGCCGTGCGCTTGGGCCACGATGCGATCGGCGCCGAGCACATCGTGCTGGGACTTCTCCGGGGTGACGGCACGGCATCGGCTCTGTTCGGCCGCCTCGGAGTGGCCCCTGGCCTGGTGGAGCAGCGGCTGGAGTCCAGTGGCCGTCGACGCTCCACCCGCGGGCCCGGCGAACAGTTGGCCTACACCTCTCACGCCAAACGCCTGATCGAGCTTGCTTCGAAGGAGGCGCGCGAAACCGGCAGCGTATTGTCGGCGGAGCACCTGCTGCTGGCGGCACTGCACGAGCCTCGCGGAGCGCTGGTCAAGATTTTGGCGGAGGCCGGCGTCTCCGCCGACCGGGCGCAGGCGGCCATGGTGCTTTCCGCACCGAGCCAGCCTCGTCCGGCTCAAGCGGAACCGCCTGAGGGGAAGCGTTCGGTTCCCTGGCGAGCGCTGCTGCTGCTTGCCGTTCCCCTGAGCATCG
>JBJMPB010000245.1:0-10293 GCA_045803455.1 Gemmatimonadales bacterium
AGATCTGAGCCGGCTGCCGGACATGGTGGTTACCAGGAGCCCTGACGAACCCAGCAAGCCATCGCCTGACCTGGTGGTGGACGCGGTGGAAAAGCTCGAGCTGCCGGCCTCACATTGTGCCATGGTAGGTGACACGGTGTATGATGGAGAAGCCTGCCAGGGCGCGGGTGTCGCATTCCTGGGAGTTCTCACCGGGCCCGCCACCGAGCAGCAGCTGTGCGAGGTGGGCGCACGTGCCGTCTGGCGGGACGTCGCTCAGCTGCTGAACGAGCTGGACCGTGCCATCGAGATCGCCGCCGTTGCCACCACTGCCGGCAGCTGACCGGCACAATTTCTCTTCCAGGAGCGCGTCCGATGACCACCAGTGAAGCCACCGACTGGATGAACCATCCTGCCATCAGAGCGTTGGTTGACCAGGCGAACATGCTGGCACTGGAGGAGCGCATCACGCTGGTGAAAGGGCTGATTCCCGCCATTGCCAATGGGTTGTCGGATGAGGAGTACGAACGCTTTGTCACCTTCGTGCGGCTCAAGGGCGAGCGATACCTGGAAGCCAAGGCCCATCCGGGGACCGGGCGGGCAGAGCGCCATACTCCCGGGGAGCGGGAGCTGGAAGGCAGGTAAGCGGGCCAGCATGATCCAGCGGACATCCCGAACGATTGTTCTCTCCGGCTGGCTCGCTCTGATGTCCTGTCGAGCCGAAGCGCCGAAGGCTGCAGACACTTCCGCCCGCAGTTCCGACTCTCCTATTGAGGCCAAGCTGGCCCAGTACACCAGCGTTTCACTGACCACCGATCTGACCAAGCTCAGTCGCCACGAGCGGCAAATGCTGCCTCTATTGATTGCTGCCGCTGGGTCCATGGACGAAATCTTCTGGCGCCAAGCCTATGGCGACCGGCAGGCCCTCCTTCGGGGTATTTCCGATCCGGCGGTTCGGCGATATGCGGAGATCAACTACGGACCGTGGGACCGGCTGAACAACAATGCTCCGTTCATAGATGGTGCGGGGCCCAAGCCGCCCGGTTCCGGTTTCTATCCTCGGGACATGACCAAGGAGGAGTTCGAGTCGGCCGCACACGCAAGCGCCGGAGGGAAGCTCCGGAACCAGTACACCATGGTTCACCGGGATTCGGCCGGTCACCTGGTCGCAACGGCATATCATGATGCCTTTGCCGCACAGGTCGCCGCAGCTGCAGCCAATCTGAGAAAGGCCGCAACGCTGGCGGATGATCCCGGATTACGGAAATATCTGGAGCTACGGGCCCGCTCCCTGGAGACCGATGAGTACCAGCCCAGCGATCTTGCCTGGCTGGACATGAAGAACAACACCATCGACCTGGTGATCGGTCCCATCGAGAACTACGAAGACGAGCTCTTCGGCTACAAGGCTGCCAACGAAGCCTACGTTTTGATAAAGGACAAGGAATGGAGCGCCCGGCTCGCGCATTACGCGGCCATGCTGCCGGGACTGCAGCAGGAGCTACCGGTTCCCGCCGCCTACAAGCGGGAACGGCCGGGCACTGACTCCGATCTCAGTGCATACGATGCCGTCTACTATGCCGGCGAGGCCAACGCCGGCTCCAAGACAATCGCGATCAATTTGCCGAATGATGAAGAGGTGCAGCTTCAGAAGGGGACCCGCCGATTACAGCTCAAGAACGCCATGCAGGCCAAGTTCGACAAAATCCTGCTGCCGGTAGCTGACGAGCTCATCGCCCAGGACCAGCGAAGTCACCTCAACTTCGATGCGTTCTTTTCCAACGTCATGTTCCACGAGGTGGCGCACGGGCTGGGAATCAAGAACACCATCAACCGAAAGGGAACAGTGCGGGAGGCCCTGAAGGAGCAGGGAGGCGCACTGGAAGAAGGCAAGGCTGATATTCTGGGCCTCTACATGATCACCAAGCTGCAGCAAGGGGGGGAGGTGAAGGGTCCGCTGGAGGACAATTACGTCACCTTTCTGGCCAGCATCTTTCGCTCGATTCGATTCGGCGCCTCCAATGCGCACGGCAGAGCCAACGCCGCTCAGTTTTCCTTCATCGAAGAGCGGGGTGGGTTCAGCCGGGACTCCACTACTGGACGGTATCGAGTCGATTTCCCCCGGATGAAGGAAGCGGTGGACGCTTTGGCCGGGCAGATACTCCGCTTCCAGGGCGATGGAGACTACGTGGGCGTGACCCGCTTCATGGAAAAACGGGGAAAATTGTCACCGACACTGCAGCAGGATTTGGCCCGGCTCGGAACCAAGGGAATTCCGGTGGATGTCGTGTTCGAGCAGGGTGAGCAGATCCTGAAATGACCCACCTGGAGACCGGTTGTGGCGAAGCCTGAGGTTCACGTCCGAAGTGTTCGGAGACGCCGGACCGAGCCCCCGCCGCCTCCCACTTCACGCCCGCTGAACATTCGGAACTGGCTGATTTACGCGGGCCTAACTACGCTGGTTGCCTCTCTGATGCTCGACGGGTTCCTCCGGGATCACCCCCAGCATCCGCTTCCCAAGCTGTCGTACGCGGTCGAGGTGCGCTCTGCCGTGGCCGAGGTGGGCGACTCCCTGCAGGTTGTGGTCTCCTGGGATCTCACCTTATCAGACCCGGAAGGACGGCCCGATTCCGTTCTTATCAAGGTCACTCCGGGCCAGGGAAGCCGGGCGGTGCTCGCGATCCAGACTCCCAATCAGTTATCGGACACCGTCTACGTACCGGTTCCCCGGAGAGGCGAGACCCTGGCCGGACTCTCTTGTGTCGCGACCGAACATGATGGCTACCCGGCGGATGAGAGCTGTACCCCTTGGCAATACGTTCGCCCCGCGGCGGCGGCCGGGACGGTGAGCCAAATCATGATCAAGCCCAACGGCCTTCAGGTGGATCCTGATGTGGGAGGGAGGTGCGCGCTGTGGCAGCAGGCCCACCCGGACCGTTCCGTCTGGATCCAGGTGAACGTCACCGCAGTTCCCGAGTGCACCGGGCCCAATCACAAGCCGGCGGTCGCGCAGTTCTGCGCCTTTGCCGTGCTCCCCGGTGGCAAGCGGGTCAAGACCGCAACGTCGAGCAACAACAGCTACTGCGACGCGCTCTTTGTCGAATGGAGTCGGGAGCTGTATTCCTGAGATGCTGTGCTGCCCTTGAGTTCGGTGACATCCCGCTGGGTTCCCCAGGCCCCCACCAGCTGCCCTCGCTCGAAGATTCCCACCAGATTGTTCACGAAATATTTGGACTTGCCGTACCGGTCGATCTCATGGGAGTGCGCATCCTCCAGGCGATAACCGCTTCGAATGAAGCTGCGGAGGTAGGCGAGATTCTCGGGGTTTGACGGAGGACAAAACACCACCAGACGGGTTCCGACCACGTCCGCGGCAGCCCGAAAGCCATACATCCGGGCGAATGCGTCATTACACTCCGCCAGCACCGAGTAGAGATAGAGATGCTCGACCTGCTCGTCCTCAGGCAGTGTGATGTCAAGGGGCTGCTCGTGACGGAACCGCCAGGTAGCTTCGGTGGTGACCTCGCGAAGACGGGGCGAATCGACGGTTACAATGGTCGGTTTCGAGTCGGCCGGCACGAGCGGCACAACCGGCCGATCGTTAGTGGAGTGCGGGGTGGGCTGCGCTGCTGAGGGACCCGGGACGGCTCTCCTGAAGAGGGTGCAGAGTAAAACCAGAAGAGCTCCGGCGACCGCGAGCACCGGATCGCGAGTCACCAAGGTAGCAAGTGCAAGCGCCAGGATACCCGGCCCAGTCCCACCATAGAGTGCGCTTACCGCTACAGCAACGAGCAGAACCGGCCGGCCATCATAGGCCCCTGCCGCCATCTTTCCCACGCCGAACAGCAGTAGAACGACCAGACCCACCGACACCACCGCGAGACCGTACCGCTGGAGTGGGCTAAAAGAGCTTGAAAGCGGGCGGAAGCGAGGAGAGGTAGACATCCGGAAACGTTTCCTTATCGAGCGTATCTGAAGCTAGAGCCGCTGTCGAGGGGGCACAACCAAGACGATGCCTCACCCCCGGCACCAGTCGCACCAAAGCCGGAAGAACCCGAAGTCCCCCCGGCCTAGAGTACGGTCGAGATGCTGGATTAGACGCGGGACAGACGGCGCTCCGGCCCGCTGTAGTTGGTGTCGTGCCGATATCTCCGCTCGTTGCCCCGCCAGGCCTCGGTACCTCCCTGGACGTTGGCGTCGCCGGTACGCTCGACCCTGGCCTCTTCCCGGCGCACAGTATCGGATACCCGCTCGGTATCGTGGACCTGCCGCTTCTTCAGGGTAACCTCTTCCCGGACCACCGGGGTCTTCTCCACCCGGACCTCTTCCTCCATCACCGGGATCCGGATCTCCTCATCTTCATCAATCCGGCCTTCCGCGGTGCGCCCCTGAGCGGGCCTGCGCTCGACCACCACCTCTTCACGGGTGACCGGCACCTCGACGGTGCGCTCTTCATTCACCACTTCCTTACGGACCCGAACTTCGCCGGCCTGCACCCGCTCCTTCTGGGCCCGCAGCTCCTCTTCCCTGAGCTCGATGCTCTGAGTGGACTCGTCCGAGCTCGAACCGCGGCTCGATCCAACGGCGCTGCTCATGCCCCGCGCCATGGAGCCGAGATCGGCGCCGCTTTCATAGAGACAGGTCCGGGCTTCTTCGGCGCGGTTTCCGGCTGAAACCGTGACCAGGGTACCTCCCGCGCGAAACCCCTGATCGAAGTGCTTGGCATCTTCTTCGGGCACGCCCATCCCTACCAGGGCGCCAAGCAGGCCACCCGCGGCAGCGCCAATCCCGGCGCCAGCAAGGGTCGATGCCAGGGTTCCGCCCGCGATGATCGGACCGACACCCGGAATGGCCAAGGCGCCGACTCCGGCGAGGAGCCCGATAACGCCGCCCAGCACACCACCTCCAATGGCCCCGGTAGCTGCGCCTTCCGCTGCCTGCGTCCCCGTCCCCTCGATCAGATCCTCCTGCTTGCTTCGGTCCTTGATGGCTACACCGATCTGGTTCTCCGCGAAGCCTCTCTCCTTGAGCCGCTGTATCGCACGCTCAGCGTCCGCCTGATTGTGGAAAAGACCCACCACCGTACCGCTGGTTCGGGTGGTCTCGTTGTCTCGATTGCTCATCATGAATCTCCTGTTCTTCGATGTCGAAAATCACATTCGGTTACAGCAGGTCGACAACGTAGAGTTCGTAAGAAGATGATGGAGTGATCAATCTCACGGAGAACGCAACAAAATCAGGAGGTGGAGGCGTTATACTACGGGGCGACGCGAACGTGGCGGAATCGGCAGACGCGCAGGACTTAGGATCCTGTCCCGAAAAGGGGTGCGGGTTCAACTCCCGCCGTTCGCACTACAGCTATTCGCTCTGCTTCTTCCCTTCCCCTCTTCCGCACATCGCCGCTTTCCCCACCCCCGGCACGTCCATTGCTCTGAGTGCCCTTTCAGGTCGTACGAGCCGCTGAAATCACGCTTTACGGAGTCAGGCCAATGTCAGACAGACGGGTTAACGGGCATCTTGCGTCAACCAGCGTCCTGGTCCTGATCCTGGGGCTGCCCCTGTTCGGCTGCGCCGCCAAATCGGCTGAGACCACCCCGGCACCCGCGACAGCGTCCCGCCGTGCCGTCCGGGTGCAGGCGGCGGTCAAGGCCGAGCAGGACCGGCGCATCTCTCGGCTCGAGCTCGCCCTGCTGGAGAAAACGGCCCAAGTCGAAGAGCTGCAGGGACAGCTGGACGAGGCCCGGGAGGAGGTAGTTCGGGCCATGGCCAAGCTCCAGACCCTGGCCAGCAGAGCGGAAGCTGCGTCAGGCATGGCGGAGGCCGAGGTCGCGCTGCAACCCCTGAAAGCCCGATCGGCCCAGCAGACCGCGCCTGAAGCCACCCAGGCCGCCCGGTTGTTGCGAGAGGCCTCTACCGAGTTCAGTCAGGAGAACTATGGCGGGGCCTTGTATCTGGCGACCCAGGCCAAGTCTCTCGCTGCAGCCGGTACCGGACGTCTGTCGGCTCGAGATCGTACGGCTGACCGGCCGGGTGAGAAGCCGTTCGCGGTTCCGGTCCCACTCAAGGCCATCGGCTCAGGAAATGTGCGGGAGGCCCCAGGCACCACTGCCCCAGTGGCGTTTGCAGTGGAAGGTGGGGACAGTCTGACCGGCTATTCCTATCTGGAGGACTGGGTTCGGATCAGCGACGACATGGGGCGGGGCGGCTGGATTTTCCGGAAGCTGATCGTCCGCCGTTAGCTAGGCCTTTCCCTTCAGCTTGGCCGGCTTGTCGCTAGCCCGCACGACCCGATTCCGCCCGGCGCGCTTGGCGGCGTACAGAGCCTCATCCGCGTTCGCGATCACCTCCTCCGCCGTCTCCCCATGATTGGGGAATTCAGCGATTCCGATGCTCAGCGTGATCTTACGCCCGGCAAACTGGTTGGACTCGACCCGGGCTCTGATCCGCTCGGCTACCTCGTTCGCCACCTCTCCGGTGGTCCCGGTCAGCAGCACGGCAAATTCCTCCCCGCCATAGCGCGCCGTACAATCCTCGGACCGGGTGGAGTTCAGCAGAATGCTGGCCACCTTCTTGAGCACTTCGTCTCCGGCCGGGTGACCGAATGCATCGTTGTACTTCTTGAACTCGTCGACATCCGCCATGAGGATGCTGAATGCGCCCTTGTGGCGATAGGACCGGAGCAGCTCCTCGGAAAGGCGCTGGGTGAGATAACGGCGATTGTACAGGCCGGTGAGCGAATCCGAGGTTGAGAGCCGTTCCAGATCTTCGTTCTGCTGGCGGAGCCTTTCATTCATCGCGTCGAGCTCCTGGCGACCCTGCCGCAGACGGGCGACCATGTGGTTGAACACATCGGTCAACTCGCCGACCTCACCGGTCGCGGCAGGCAAGTCCACCGCCAAATCGCCCTCCGCCACCTCAACCGCGCCCTGGATCAGCCGCTCGAGCGGCCGGACGATCCGGATTCCAAGCCGGTACGCCATGAACCCGACCGCGAGCAGTAGCCCACATACCATGAGCAGGCTGAGATCGCGGAATCGCCGAATCTGCTGAAAGGCGGCGTCGGCTGGAATCTCGGAGACGACCGCCCACTTGGCCCGGGGAATTCGCTTGAGGCTGCCCACCACCTCCGCGCCGGAGAGGCCCTCGTAGCCGATCACCAGCCCCTCGCGTGACTTGAGCCGGTCCAGCGTGCGCGGCTTGAGACGGGACTTCATGAATTCGGCAGAGCTCTCGGCAGTCCCCACCAGCATGTCGCCGCTAATGGTGATCAGAAACGCCTGGCCGCCCTTGGGAGCGAAGGCCCGTAACCCTTTCTGTGCTCCGCGCAGGCTCAGCCGGGCCGCCAGCGCTCCGAGCATCTGGCCCTCGCCACGCTCGACGGGCACTGCCACCACCAGCACGCCTTTGGTCAGTGACTCGTCCCAGCTCGCCTGGCCCACCAGCGCGTTGTTGGTGCTCAGCTCCTTGGCCCAGTCAGGCGGAAGCCGGATGGCCCTACCCTGGGCGCTGGTGGCAGCAATCGGCCGACCCTCGGGGTCGAACACGACGAGATCTTCGTACTCGCTGAATCGGTCCCGGACCGAGGTGAGATAGTCGTTCAGACGTTCCTGCGAGTTGCCTGGCCGGCGGCGGGCCAATTTTTCCGAGACCTCGTAGGAGCTGGCGAACACCCGGAGATCGTACAGACGCTCCTTCAGCCACACGTCCATTTCGCGGGCAGCCTGGCCGCTGGAGCTGAGCAGCTCCTGCTTGATCTTTGCTTCCAGGGCGCGGCTGTTCTGGCTGTAGGAGATCCATGCGGTGAGCCCGGACGGGATGAGGGCTACGGTCAGCGAAAAGACCAGAATCTTGCTTCGGACCGTGTCCATTCTCAGCCGCAGCTTGGGCAAGGCAGTTTCCTCGGTCAGGTTTGGTCACGCCGATAGGTGAGGCCTCCCAAGCAGGTCCCAGGCCAATAGTTATTGCTTTGACGGGCAACGACATAGGCGAAAGAAGCGGGGCGGGAAAGGCGGTGCGCTGCCGCCGCTCTGGCAGATTCCCTGAGCGCGGTCTAGTCTCGGGCGAGCAGCTTTCGGACGGTGCCGGTCAGGGCGGCAATGCTGAAAGGCTTGTAGATGGTCGGAATGTCGGACGGCAAGTGCCCCAACCGCTCCCGCCGGACCAGGTCACCGACGTGGAGGATCGGCAGCTGGGGAAAATCCTCCCGGACTCGCGCCACCAGCTCCGGTCCGGTGAGACCCGGCATGTAGGTGTTGGTAACGATCAGGTCAAACCCGGTGTCGGCTCCGCGGGCCGCATCCAGCGCGGCGCGGCCATTGGCCACTGCAACGCCCGGGCGGGCTCCGTGGCGGCAGTCGCACCATGTTGACACTCGGCCGTAAGGCGTCTTAGCTTGCCCCGAAGGATCCTCAGTCGGAGAATACGATGGCCTACGGTCACTTGCTCGATCTCAAGCCCCGGCGGCACACCCGCTGGCTTCGCTGTGTCCCGCGCAGCGACCAGGAGCGTAGGCCTTAGCTACCAGCTCGGACAGTACGTCGTGCATTCAGGCCCGCTCCATTGAAGCGGGTTTTTTTATTGAGCTTTTGCCCGGAGTAGCAATGACCAATCCGACTACCGGCGACGCCCCTCGGATCGTGGTTCATCCACCCGCCTTGCTGCCGGCCGGCACGGAGCCCGGCCCCGGCGATGCCGAAGCCGATCCGGCACCGCTGCTCCGGATCGAAACCGGCGAGGCCAGGAAGCTGGGGACCTTGGTGGACGTCAGCCAGGCCTTGGCCGGACACCTGAGCCTGCCAGCGGGGCTTTCGGGCGTGCTTCTGATTCTGGTCCGCCGCTGTTCGGTGCTTCGCGGGGCCGTGGCTCTGCTGAACGAGCAAACCGAAATCCTGGAGATCAAAGCTCAGGTGGGGCTGAGCCACGATCGAGAGGGCGAGCACTATGGCGGGACCCAGGGAATCCTGGTCGAGGCGGCCACCAGCGGGGAGACCATCGTTAGGGACTCCCAGGGTGAGCCAAACGACGAGCACACCGCGATTGCCGTCCCCATTGTGCTACACCGCCGCTGCATCGGCTCGTTGGTGGTCGAAGTGCGGTTCCGTCCCGAGCGCGACGTGGATCGCCTGCTGAAATTCCTGCGCGTGGTGGCCTCGATGATCTCCCAGGCGGTCCGAATTCACCGGCTGCTCGACGTGGAGCGGCAAAAGCTGGTCTCGGAAAACGCTCAGTTGCGGCAGGAGCTGCAGCAACGCAACCCGCTATTCAACCTGGTGGGGGCGAGCGGTCCAATGCGCCAGCTGTTCGAATCAGTCGCCAGGGTCGCCTCGAGCAATACTACGGTGTTGATCCGGGGCGAATCGGGAACAGGCAAGGAGCTGGTCGCCCAAGCCATTCACCTGCACTCACCCAGGGCCAAGAAGCCCTTCATCAAGGTGAACTGTGCAGCGTTGCCCGAAACCTTGGTCGAGTCGGAGCTATTTGGCTACGAACGAGGGGCTTTTACCGGCGCCGTTCAGCGGAAAAAGGGACGCTTCGACCTCGCCAACGGCGGCACCTTGTTTCTCGATGAGATCGGCGAGCTGAGTCCGGCCACTCAGGTGAAGCTGCTCCGGGTCCTGCAGGAGCGCGAGTTCGAGCGAGTGGGAGGGACGGAATCGGTGCCGGTGGACGTACGAGTCATCGCGGCCACCAACCGGGACCTGGAGAAAGCACTGGCCGACTCGAGCTTCCGGGAGGACTTGTACTACCGGCTGAACGTCTTTCCCATCTTCATTCCGCCGCTTCGCGCCCGAAAGGCGGACGTGCTTCCCCTGGCAGATCACTTCATCGAGAAGTATGCCCGGGAGCATGGGAAGAGCATCCGGCGGATCTCCACTCCAGCCATCGACCTGCTATCCAGCTATCACTGGCCCGGCAACGTGCGCGAGCTGGAGAACACCATCGAGCGAGCGGTCCTTTTGGCGGACGGAGAGGTCATTCATGGCTACCACTTGCCGCCGACGCTGCAGACCGCGGATGGCACCGCCACGGTAGTGAGTACATCGCTCGATGGTGCGGTTGCGGCCTTTGAGCGTAGCCTGATCGAGGACGCGCTCAAAACCGCGCGGGGCAACCGCTCCCGGGCCGCGCGGCTCCTGGGCTCTACTCAGCGGGTCATCAGCTACAAGGTCAGGAAATACGGGATAGATCCGGCTCGACTGAAGTCGTAATGGACGACCGGCTCCGAGATACGGCTTCATTCCGGGAGGAGTACCCGGCAACGGCGGCAACGAGCAGGTTCGCCACGATGATAGGCAACGCGTGAAGCAGGATGCC
>JBJMPB010000251.1:0-10326 GCA_045803455.1 Gemmatimonadales bacterium
GGCCGATGATGCTGTGGATGGTGGATTCAGCGGGGAACCTCCTTTCCGACTGGTTCGATGATCTCCCGCCCGCGGTGCCCGTGCTCAAGGAGTACTCGCCCGAACGGCGGCGGCGCGAGGAGTATGCCACCCTCGGCTTCATTACCGACGCTCATCCGATGCAGCTGCACGCCGATCAGTTGCGGAAGTATCGGCTCTGCCGCAGCACCGAGCTGCACCGGCATGTGGGGAAGCACGTCCTGATGGCTGGAATGCTGACCGCCGCCAAGCCGGTACACGCAAAAACTGAAGAGCCGATGGAGTTCGCGACCTTTGATGATGGCCACGGCCTGATTGAAACTGTCCTGTTTCCCGATGTGTATCGGAAGCGCAGTCACGTGCTGTTCGATCAGGGGCCCTTCATTTTCCGGGGGAAGGTAGAGGAAGAGTTCGGGGCCGTCACCCTGACGATAACTCATCTCGACCGGCTGGATCGCTCGCTGCGGCCTAGGGATTCGAGCCCGAGCGGGCGCCAAAGATCATCGATCCCTCCTGGGCAAAGGGAACCTTCCTCTTTCCGATAGGAGTCTGAAAGATGGCCTGGCCTCGTACCGCAAAGGTATGGGTTCCAAAGCCCAGCTTGCGGAGACGCTCCGGTGTGGCCTTCTGGCCCAGGGAGATGGGCAGAGCGATCGTCGAGACGGTATCCATGGCCATCGGTACGGTGCTGTCGCGCTGGGTCTCGCCAACGGCCATGCCATCGAGGCGCAAAGACAGCTCGAGCCGCTCGGCGGACAGCGGATAGTCATTGGCATTCTGCATCGCCAGGTCAACTGTCACCGGAGACCGGGCTGGTCCGGACCCCAGCTCCAGAGTAATCTGCGAGACCGTGACTACCGGGTCCTCATACAGCCAGAGACCCAGTGGAGTGCAGCCTCCCACCAGGAGTCCCCAGCCGAGCCGCCATGTCAGCGATCTCATCCAAGCTTGTTGCAATCGTCGCATTTTCCTTAGGCGCAGCCGCAGCCCTGAATGCCTGTAGCTCGTCATCCGAGCCATCCTTACCTCAGGGTACGGGAGCGCGCCTGCAGCCGATCGCGTCCGGTTTAAGCTCGCCGTTGTACCTGACCAGTCCCGCTGGGGACCTGAGCCGTCTCTTTGTCGTGGAGCAGACCGGGGCCATCCGCCTGATCAAGGATGGCAGCCTGCTGCCAACTCCGTTTCTGGACCTGAGTGGCCGGATAGTGGCCGGCGGTGAGCAAGGTCTCCTGGGACTGGCATTCTATCCTGCCTATGCCACCAGCGGCAGGTTCGCGGTGCACTATACGGACCCCGCTGGAGACACGCATCTCTCCATCTTTCATGTCTCGGCCGATCCCGACGTCGCCGATGCTGCCAGCGAGCAGGTGATCCTGACCGCAGACCAGCCCTACGCCAATCACAACGGTGGCCAGGTGCTGTTTGGACCCGACGGCTTCCTTTATCTCGGCCTGGGAGATGGAGGCGCCGGGAACGATCCCGAGGGTAGAGGCCAGAACCTCTCAGACCTCCTGGGATCTATCCTGAGGGTGGACGTTCAAAGTGGAACATCTTACATGGTACCGGCCGACAACCCCTTTGTCGGGCAGGCCGGCGTTCAGCCTGAAGTCTGGAGCTACGGCCTGCGGAATCCCTGGCGATTCAGCTTCGACAGGTTAACCGGCGATCTCTACATCGCGGATGTAGGCCAGGGCCAGTATGAGGAAGTCGATGTTGCTCCCGGCGGCGCAGCTGGCAGAGGAGTCAACTACGGCTGGAACATCATGGAAGGCGCCCACTGCCTGGGCGGCGGGCAGTGCGACCAGACCGGACTCACCCTACCCACCTTCGAGTACGGTCACGATCAAGGGTGCTCGATCACCGGAGGGTACGTCTACCGCGGCAGCGCCATCCCCGCCCTGCAGGGTCTCTACTTTTTCGGCGACTACTGCCAGGGCTGGGTTCGCAGTATCCGGTACACGGGAGGTCAGGCCACCGAGCTCACCGACTGGCCTACACTGAGACCCGGTGGTTCGGTTCTCAGCTTCGGGGAAGATGATGCAGGAGAGCTCTACGTGCTCAGCTCGTCCGGGGGCGTATTCAAGCTGGTTCCTGACCAGTAGGATGTATGGAAACCGCGGCTGAAACCCCCAGCCAGCCTAGTTTCGAGCGGCTCCGGTCTCGCATTCCAGCGACAGTCCGCTTCGGAACCTCCACCTGGAATTACCCCGGATGGCAAGGCCTGGTGTATCACCAGGATTACGGTACCAAGGGCGCCCCCGCCCCAATGCTCAAAGAGTACGCCGCCTTTCCCTTATTCGGGACGGTTGGGGTTGATTCGAGCTACTATGGGCCACCCACTGAAGCAGTACTGACGAGCTACGCGGAAAATCTTCCTCCCGGCTTTCCCTGCATCAGCAAGGTCTGGGGTCAGCTCACGATCCACACCTTTACCAAGGCTCAGGACCCGGATCGAGCTGGGAAACGCAACCCTGATTTCCTGAACCCCGAGCTCTTCATCGAGGAGATTTACCAGCCTTACCGCCGCTACTTTGCCCGGAACACCGGTCCGTTCGTCTTCGAATTTCAGACGATCGCAAAGTTTACCGGTCTGGACGCCGAGTCCTTTGCCGACCGGCTGGATCAATTCTTCTCCGCACTTCCCCGGGATGCCGAGTACGCGGTTGAAATCCGCAATGAAGAGTTCCTCACCCCGATGTACTTCGCGGTACTACGCGAGCATGGTGTGGCTCACGTTTTCAACTCCTGGACTAGAATGCCGCCGATTGGGCATCAGATCGATTTACCCAACTCGATAACCGGGCCATTCATTCTTGCCCGAGCCCTGCTCCGCCCGGGCCGGACCTACAATGAGGCAGTAGACGCATTCGCGCCCTACGACCGGATTCGAGAGCCCAATCCCAAGCTTCGGCGGGACCTCGTTCGCCTGGTCGAGACCGCGGTGAAGACCAAGATTCCAGCCTATCTCTTGGTCAATAACCGAGCTGAGGGCAGTGCCCCATTGACCATTGCCGCGGTGGCCGAACTGCTCAGGCCGGAAGCCTGACCTCCAGCGACCAGGCACGCTCTTCACCCGGTTCAAGTACCTGCGCGGTGTGCCAGTCGTTGACCGCAACGTCCAGCCGGTCAGGTGCGCCGATGCATGGTTCCAGCCCCAGGTTGTAGTATGGCTGCCGGCCCAGCGGCGCCCAGCCTCGGCAGTTGATCCAGACCCCCACCTGCGGCACCTCCGCTGCACGTACAACCATCTCGAGTTGCTCGCCTTTTCGTGGGTCCGTCACGGTGAGCGTACTCTCACCAGTCAGATCGCCAAAAAGCTTGATCGCCCAACCGCCATTCTCGGGAAAGGTGAATCGATCGGTATTACCCCCAATGGCGCCGGGCCAGCTCACGACATCGCTCTCGCTCAGGTCGTCCCGGCCGTGAACGGCATCGAGCTTCACCTGAGTTACTCCCGGTAAGGTCAACTCAGACCCGGGTTGCACATTCAGGAGAGGATGACAGGACCAGATCCAGGGAAACGGCGCGTTGCCCCGGTTGAGGACGCGGTACCGGAAGCGTACCACCGGCTGCTGGGGATCCACGGTAACCTCCCGTTGAAACTCGTAGGGAAAGGCGCTCCCCTGAGCTGAGCCGGCCAGCGTCGTTCCTTCGGCATGATCGTACACCGAGCTGGACCAGGGAGCGCTCCACAGCTCACCGTGATCGGGCAGGGGTGGTGAGTCTTCCGGCGCTCCCGGAACAGGACAGGGACCCACTGTGGGAAAGCATTCGTCCCAACCGCCACTGTCGGCAGCCTCCACATACGACGTGCCCGGCTCCGGGAGCGCGAGCGGAATCTGATCGCTGCGCCACAGCCATTCGCGGCCGTTCAGGCGCCGGAGGTTGGTGAGCTTCATTCCAATGGCCGGAACGGCGACAAGTTCCAGCTCGGCGGATCGGAGAGCGACAGCCGGAAAGCCGGAGACCTTAGTTTGCCGGAATGACATGCCCGAAGGCCCGCACCGGCCAGCTGCCGAACCGGATGACCTTTGCGGGTACCGCAGAGAACCGGAAGCCGAAGGAAGGAAGGCTCTGGAGATTACACAGGTGCTCCACGATGAGCACTCCTGAGCCGAGCAGGATGGAGTGGACTGGCCGGCTCTGGTCCGCGATATCGTCGATGTTAAGGGAATCGATCCCGACCAGCACTGCCCCGCTGTCTCGCAGGAACTCCGCGGCGTTACCGGTAAGAAATGGGTGTCCTGACAGGTACTGGTCGGTCCGCCAGTGCCGGTCCCAGCCGGTTCGCACCAGCACTGCCTTACCCTTCAGGTCCATTCCCTGAAACACACCGGCGGAAATCGACCGATCACTCCCGGGAGTCACCCGCACCACAACCGCGTCCAGGTTGGCTACAGACTCCAGCGGAAGCTGCGCCAGATCCGCACCGTCAGCGTAGCGATGGAAGGGGGCATCGAGATAGGTACCGGTGTTCGCCACCATCTCGATCTTGCCGATCTGAAACTCGACCCCAGCAGCATAGTGATTGCGCGAAGCTTCCCGGCTCAGGTAGTCACATATCAGCGGCCCGGGCAAGCCGGGATAGGTCACCATACCGTGTTCGATCTCGTGGCTTAGGTCTACGAGGCGAGAAAGCGGGGAGGCGGGGAGCCCCTTACTCACCCAGCTCGACCCTTGCGACCGTGCTGATCCTTACGATGGTTTCCCCTACCTTGTTGTTAGGGGTCGAGGCGCCGGCGGTGATGCCAATAGTACGAGAGGAACCCAGCCAATTATCGCTCGTGGCCTCCACCTTGGTGCCGATAGGTTGGTACCGAATCATGCCGGTGGATACGTCGATGGCGTCGGCGTCCTCGATGTGAAAAGTGGGGACGCCATGCTGGTGTACCAGTGCCGCAAGATGACACGTGTTGCTGGAGTTGTACCCGCCTACCACGATCATCAAATCGAGCGGTTCCTGGAGCAGAGCCAGCACCGCATCCTGCCGTTCCTGGGTGGCCGAGCAGATCGTGTCGAAGGAGCGGAAGTGCTCCTCCAGCGCATCGACGCCATAGCGCCGGGCGACACTCTGCTTGACCTCCTCCGCGATGGCGAGCGACTCACCCGAGAGCATTGTGGTTTGATTGGCCACACCTATGCGGCTCAGATCGCGCTCGAAATCGAACCCGGGCGAGACGGCCCGGGCAAAGTGGGCCCTGAGGGTCTCGATGTCGCCGGAACGCTCGATGTAATCGCAGATCATCCGGGCTTCGTTCATATCGAATACCACGAGATAGCGGCCCTGCGGATACTTCATGACCTGGCTCGCCGTAGCCTTGGTCTCCTCGTGATAGTGCTTGCCGTGGATGAGGGCGGTGTAACCGTCCCGGGCGTAGCTCTCGACCCGCTTCCACACGTTCAGCACCGATCCACAGGTGGTGTCGACCAGCACGCAACCAATGCCGCGAAGCCGCTCGAAGTCGCCAATGGTGACCCCGAACGCCGGCATAATCACTACGTCGTTCGGGGTGACCTCGGAGAAGTCGAACTCACCCTGCGCTTTCTGAGTGAGGAGGGTAATCCCCATGGCCCGGAGTTTCTCGTTGACATGAGGATTGTGAATGATTTCTCCGACCAAAAAGAGCCGCCGGTCGGGAAACTTGGTCCGGCTTTCGTAGGCGTATTCCACCGCGCGATCCACGCCGTAGCAAAATCCGAACTCCCGGGCCAGCCGAAAGGTGAGATGCCCCGCGGTGAGGGTGTAACCGTTGTTCTTGAGCGCATCGACTACGGCACTGTGATAGTCGGCCGTCAGCCGACCGGCGATCTCGGTCTTGAGGCCGAATCCTTTGCGGAAGTAGGTCTGCTCCATGCCGTCAATGTACACTGGAGTCTGGAGGTTCTGGATCCATGTCGGACTCTCGTTCGGGGTCCTCACAGCCGAAGGCAGCGGGCTTCACTACCAGGTCTCGAAAGCTGCCGTGAAGACGGATTCGCTGGGTATCCGCCACCGACCGGGCCCGCGCCCCGAACCGGCCAGACCAGACACCGGTGCTGGACCGCTCCAGGATCACGCTTCCGCTGTCGCCCTGAAACCCCTGCACCACCGTTTGTCCCAGCCACCGCACCGCAATCCCAGCGGCGGGCGGAAGCGACTCGGCCTTTGGCGGGTCAACCACCGGATAACTTCCCGCCGCCAGCGCTCGTTCAGGGTGGAGCGCGAGCGCGGCACCGGTATCCCCCTGAATTGCGTGGATCTCCAGAATCCGGCGGGGCTCGCACCACTCAGCGGTGGCCGCTCCGGACAGCTTGCCCCCATCCTTTCCGCTCCAGGTCAGCTCCAGATGCGGCTCACTGGACGACCGGTTGGCCGGGCGTTGGCAAGCCGGCAACATAGACAGTAGAGCAAACGAGCAGATCCGGACTATGGTCATCCGGAAGTCCGCTGTTGGGGCCTGCTCAGTTGTCTGGTCGGGAAACGAGGAGGGAAGGAGTTGCCGGAAATTATCAGGTGGTTTGCGCCCATTTACTCCGGCCATCGCGGTGAAGCCCGTACGCCTTGAGACGACGCCACAGGGTGGTGCGGCTGATGCCCAGCGACCGTGCTGTTTCCGCCAGCTTCCAGCTATGGGCGTCCAGTGTCTTCACGATAGCCTCCTTTTCCCTAGCCGCCAACGTGGTGGCACCCGCCAGACCGGGGATAAACATGGCTTCGCCCAACTCCAGCCCTCCCACCCGGAGCGGCCTCAGGCGGCCACCCAAAGCCGCCAGTCGCGGCTGAAGATCAGGGGCGCCCTCGAAGAGGTCCAATCCCGCCAGGGCTTCGCGGGCAGGCTGGTTGGCGTAGAGGAGCCGACCCTCGACATCGAAGACGACCACCCCTTCGCTGAAGCCATCGAGCAGGGCCTTGGCCAGAGGCGAAAACACGGAGGGCATGCTACTGACTGACAAGGTTTCTGGCATAGTCCAAAGATACGTGTTCTGGGGTTAACTGGTTTCCGAGCACCGCCTATTAGTACAGACGACAAGCCGACGCCGCGGTGCACAATGCGCCGCTTCGCTGGTAACCGTAGCTCCTGTAACAGGCTGACACCTGATTGTGACACTGCCCGGTCCGATAGATCAGACCGGAGCAGAGGGGCGGAAGCACGCCAATGACGTGAGATGGAGGGGCTACCGCCGGCCTCGATGGTTCCCCCGTCCTCGACGGTGGCCCCGATGGCGTCCGCCGTGATCCTGCCGCCCACCGCGATGGGGACGGTTGGGTTCCTCATCGTCAGAAGTCTGGGCAGGTCGTCGAAGCAGCGCCTGAAGGTCGGGAACTGAATCAGCCAGGATTGGCGGGTGGCGGCCGCGCTGAACAGCAAACACCAGTGGGCGATCGAGCCGGGGGAGTTCATCGGTGCGGAGGCGCTTGGCCTGGCCCTCTCGCAACCGCACCCGGGCAATCCCCTGTCCGTTGCGGACTTCGTAGTCGAGGGGAACAGCGTCGCCCCGGAGGTGGATCCGACTCGGCAGTTCGCCTAGTTGTTCGCGAGTCGAAGGATTCACCAGCTCGTCCACGTTCAACGTGATGCGTGCCCTGAGGAAGTCCTGCCAACCTCGGACAGATTCGAGTTGGGACCGAATGTTTGCTCGCAAGGCCTGAGGAGATGCGGGCTCCAGGCCCGCGCCGGATCGGCGCCACAGCTCGTCCAGCTCTCCCAGTGTGCGCCGCAACCGGTTCTGGTCGGGATGAGTGGTCTCGCCCTCCCAGAGCGCCTGGGCCAGCACGTCACGCGCCGCCGCCTGCAGCTCCGGAGGCACCTCGTCCTCCAGGGTCTCCAGTTCGGTCTCCAGCTCAAACCCGAAGTAGGTGCGCCGCCGCTCGATCGTGAGACGTTGGTGCTTGCGAGGGCCGCCCAGAACGATCCGGGGAGAACTCAAGGTGGCGTACTTATGAATGAGGTCGTACGAGAGAGTGGTGCCTTCAATGGCGGCGCGCGGGGTACCAAACCGGTCCGCGAAATAGCGTAGCGTCCCGGCCACGGCTCCCCAGCTTCCCGCCACCGAGGTCTTGGAAACCCTGGCCTCCTGCCCATCGGCGGTATGCTCATCGATCACGAGATCGAACGGCATGATTCGGGCAAACAGATCGGACCAGCGCCGGCGGATGTCCTTGGACGCGTAGGGCAGCTGTTTCGGCAGGGGCAGCTCCAGCGACCGGTAAACTGAAGCTACCCCTAGAGCGGTATCCTCGATTGCCTTCACCAGAACTCCACGTCGCTCCGCCCACTCCGCCAACTCCTCCTCGAAGAGGTGGCGGGGCAGACCGTACACCTCACCCAGGTACCCGTGCTGGTTTACCGCTTCGGCATACAGGTTGTACGCCGTGAGGTGATCGCTCCCATTCACAACGACGCCGTGGAGATCGCGTTCCTCGCGAGTCATCCGGTGCAGGGATTCGATGTTGGAGCAGACCGCCGCCATCGGGATCAGCTCGGCATCGGCATGGACCAGCAGCTCTCCCCAGGAGCGCTCTACCGGCAGGGCCTCGACTTCCCTCCCGTACGGAGTAAGCCGACCGTTCTCGATGAGTCCTCGCCGGGTGAGGAGACCAAGGGCACGGTTGTAAGCGGTGCGGTCGAGCGGCACCGGCAGGTCGAGATCACGGGCGTCGACGCCCAGAGCCGCACAGGTGATCGCGACTCGCTCAGCATCCCCCGCCAGCTGAAACTCGGGCGGTGTGGGCCGAAGCGCTTCGAACACCAGGTCGCGGTCGCTGAGAATCACGACCTCTCCGTTGGCGACCCGGCCGTGTACCCGTCCGGCCATTTGGAGGATCTCGTTGGCTCCGAGATATAGCCGATGCAGCACGTTGCGGCCCCGGTCCACCACGTTGCCGTACCGGGCATCATAGATCACCACGGTGTCGAGCCCTCGGACGTTCAGGGCCGACTGTCCTGCGGCGGTCATCGCCAGAAGAAACGGCCGGGAGACTTCGTCCTCCAGAAAGGGGCGAATCACCCGGATAGGTTCTCCCCCGTGATAGAACGCCGTGGTAAGCCTAGGCCATTGCTCTCCCAGGTTGACCGCCAGCTTCTCCACTTCAGCGCGGGTCGGCACGAACACGGCAACCCCGCGTCTCTCTTTCATGACGTGGCGGATATAACGGTCGTTTAAAAATTCTTCGGGCTGCTGCGGAAGGACCTGCACCGTGGCCTTGAGCGCCGGGTCGAAGGCCTGGGTCACCAGCACCTCCGAGCTGTTCAAGTATTCGGCGTAGAAGGCGGGGTCTACCGTGGCGCTCAGCCAGATGAACCGGCAACCAGCGCGCTTGCCCAATGCCAGGCAAAGCTCGAGCTCGGCAGAGGTTTGATGGATTTCGTCTACGATCACCGTGTCGCGGCCGGTGATCAGGTCGTCCTGAAACCACCTCCGGGCAATCCCGGTGGTCACAATGACAATGTTCCAGCTGGGCGTCTCCGGAGTCGCTTCGCGCTCCCGGTTCACCACGCCGGGATAGAGCGGCTCGCGAAGTATCGACTCGGCAATAGGCCGGATGCCCAGGGTCTTGCCGGTCCCCGTACCCGCCACAATGCCGAAGGCCAGTCCCTCCCCAGCCCACTGCCGCAGTTCAGGACCATGTTCCCGCTCGAGCAGTGTGTCCACCCGCAGACCGAGGGCGAGTTCGATGGTCTCACAGGCCGCCCGGGTAGGGGCGATGATGATGATTCGACCCTTGGGATGGGGAGCGTGTCGGTAAGCGTCTGGATCGGGGGGTAGGTGGTGGTCGCGCGACGGATGCATGGCTGAAAATAGTCGGGAGTCAGGAGTCGGGAGCCTGGAATCGGTTCTGTTCAGCCGACCTATCCAGACTCCAAGCTCCTGACTCCCGACTCGCTAGAACCCTGGCTGCAGCTGGAACTGCCAGACCCACCCTTTATCCGGCCGCTGGAACGGCCGTACCAGGTCGATTTCGGCCACCGCAAAGCCGAGGAGATTGATCCGCAAACCAGCCCCGGCGCTGAATACCGGATCACGAGTCCCCGACCCCAAGACCGATGGATCATGTTGCGTGTCCCACGCCAGTCCGCCGTCTCCAAAGATCGTGAAATCGATGGGGAAGACGCCGTAGTACCCTGATCCGATCCCTAATGCTCCGAAAAGCGGGAACCGCAGTTCAGCACTTGCCACGGCTATCCGCGTTCCCAGAAGCTGGTCGAAGACAGGACATCCGTTCGGGTCGGTGGTGGAGGGATGGCACTCCGCCGCATCAAAGGAGCCGTACCCGTAGCCACGGACCAGTCCGGGGTACCCGAGGAACAGTGGCTGGAGTCTCTGATC
>JBJMPB010000267.1:0-2916 GCA_045803455.1 Gemmatimonadales bacterium
CTGAGGCGTAATACCAAGTCCCTTGAGGGATGACTCGTGGGACTGTTCGGCGGAGGGCGAGTCTGATTCAAGGTGGCGAACACAGGAGGTTCGCCATGCCGATTCCCCTCAGGAGCGACTTCGATGCCGCCTCTCTTCGCAGGTTTGCCCGACGGAGCAAGGACGGTCCGCAGGCCCGGCGTCTGTTGGCGCTGGCGGCCATCTACGAGGGAGGCACCCGGACCGAAGCCGCCCGGATCGGCGGGGTCACGCTGCAGATCGTGCGGGACTGGGTCGTGAAGTTCAACGCGCACGGCCCCGAAGGTCTGATCGACCGCAAGCCACCCGGCCAGCCCTCGAGGCTCACCGATGCGCATCGAGCGGCCTTGATGGAGCGCATCGATGATGGCCCGATCCCGTCGGTGCACGGCGTGGTCCGTTGGCGTCTGATCGATTTGATCGAGTGGCTCTGGGACGAGTTCCGGCTCAGGATCTCCAAGCAGACCTTGAGCCGTGAGGTGCGGGCCCTGGGCTATCGCAAGCTCTCCGCGCGTCCACGCCATCATGCCAAGAGTGAGGCCGAGGTGTCTGCTTTTAAAATCTATGGACCGGCCGTGCGTCGCAAGAGGGCTGCGGCAGATGGGGAGAGACGGTTCGCATCAATCTATCCGGCCTCCGTGTAGAGCCTCAGCTCCGGGCCATTATGGGAATCCGCGCGCACCGGGCCTGCTTAGACTTACGACCTCAACGGGCCATTTTTAAAACCAGGTTTGCGGTGCGCCGGGCAACCGTTCGTCCATTCTGTCACATCCTCCTCGCGAACCTCAGGAGAGCCGCTGATTAAACTGTCGGTGTCGCAATCCGCTCAGGCCGCATGAATGGCAAACTCCGCCTCATACCCGCTCTCGCGATACAGCACACTCCACGCAATGCGGGCGAGTTTGTTGGCCAGTGCGGCAGCCAGTACGTTCCGATGCAGCCGGGCCCCTGCCGCCTGCAGCCAACGCCCGAAGCGGTGTCCCTGCCAGTGATGCGGGCGCTGCAGGAGAACTTGCGCTCCGCCCACGAAGAGCGTGCGCAAGTAGCGGTTCCCCCGCTTCGACAGGCCGCCCAGGACCGTACGATCGCCGGTTGAGATCTGCTTCGGCACCAACCCGAGCCAGGCGGCAAAGTCGCGGCCTCTGGCAAAGGCAGCTCCTGTTCCGACCGCCGCTACCATGGCGCTGGCGGTGATCACGCCAACCCCTGGGATGCCCAGCAACCGGCAGCAGCCCGCATCCTGTCGGGCCAGATCCGTAATGTCCCGGGTGAGCGTCTCGATGCGACCCTCGAGGTGGCGCCAATCCCCGGCCAGATCCTCAATGAGGTGGATCATGCGCGGCGAGAGCACGTCCGTGCGCTGGGCCAGGATGGCCGGAAGGGCCTCGCGCAAGCCAGCCGGACCCTTTCGGACCGGAATACCGCACTCGAGCAGGAACCCGCGGATCTGGTTGATCACCGCGGTACGCTGCCCAATCAGACGGGAGCGGACACGGTGCAGAGCCTGCAGGTCGAGTTGCTCGGCCGACTTCAGGGGCACCGGACGCATCGTCGGGCGCTGCACCGCCTCGGCGATGGCTTCGGCATCACGGTAATCATTGTTGTGACCCTGGAGGAATGGTTTGACGTACTGGGCCGGCAGTAGGCGGACGTCATGGCCGAGGGCCGCGAGCTGCCTTCCGACGTGATGGGCTCCGGCGCAGGCTTCCATCCCGACCAGACAGGCCGGCAGGTTGGCTAGGCAGGACAGCAGTTGCCCGCGCGACACTTTCCGGCGCAGGACAATCGTGCCGCGTGCATTCATCCCGATGAGGTGAAAGGTGGTCTTGCCCAGGTCGATGCCGATTGTGGCGATGCCCTCAGGCGTGGTCTGGTGTGTCATGGCATGGCTCCTTGGCTGCGGGACAATCCCGCCCTCCCATGCTCCGCCGGGGAGCACGGCCGGTCCATGCCATTAGAGTTTCCCGCCCGTCTGGAGGCGGTCACCCAAAAGGCAGGCGGCAAGCCGATAGAAGTCTGGTTTGCTGACGAGGCGCGGGTCGGGCAGAAGAACAAGATCACGCGCCGCTGGGCGAGGCGGGGCACCCGTCCATCGGCTCCCAAGGACCAGCGCACGTCCTCAGCCTACATCTTCGGAGCGATCTGCCCGGCTGAAGGCAAGGGGGCTGGTCTGGTCCTGCCCCGCTGCACGAGCGAGGCGATGACCTTGCACCTGGCCGAGATCGCGCAAGCCGTCGCGCCCGGCGCTCATGCAGTCGTCCTGCTCGACCAGGCGGGCTGGCATCTCTCGAAGCGACTGGTGGTCCCGGCCAACATCACCCTCGTACCGCTCCCAGCAAAAGCGCCCGAACTTAACCCAGTCGAGAATGTGTGGCAGTTCTTGCGCGAGAACTGGCTCTCAAACCGGGTCTTCCCCTCCTACGGAGCCATCCTCGATCACTGCTGTGCCGCCTGGAACAAGCTCATCGACCAGCCCTGGCGCATCATGTCCATCGGCTTGCGCGACTGGGCTCACGGGTTCTGATCAGTGGGACTTGGTATTAGTCGTTTTAGACGCACGGCTCCTGGGCTGCTCCATACTGGGAGCTTTTGTCGGGATGGCTAGCTTCGGCTTCCTCGGTCTCGCGTCATGCGCACTCCTGGCCATCCCGCTCTTCGTGGCGGGAGAGCGTTCGAGAGGCTGGGAACATCACTCGGACCTTTGACAGAGAACTCACAACAGCACGCGTCGAACAGGCCCGAACCGGTTCCACGAACCGCCCCGCAGACACTGAGGCGTCATCAGGCAGGACGATCCCGTTCAGCCGAGGCATATAGAAACCGCGAGGCGGAGCAGCCTGTCACTGCGAGGGTATCGCCACTCCTCAAGGGGCTGCTGTAAGAGATTCAACATCATCG
>JBJMPB010000277.1:0-3879 GCA_045803455.1 Gemmatimonadales bacterium
AGCGCGACGGCGGTGGGCGAGATAAGCGTGTTCCACTGCATGACCTTCGACAGTGTAATAGCGGCGCCGACACCCAGCAGGATGCCCAGCACTCCTCCCAGCAGGCAAAGCGTCAGGGCTTCGATCAGGAACTGCATCAGGATATTCACCCGCGTGGCGCCGAGCGCCTTGCGTACTCCGATCTCGCGGGTGCGCTCGGTGACCGAGACCAGCATGATGTTCATGATCCCGATACCGCCTACCACGAGGCTCACCGCGGCAATACTGGCAAGCAGACTGGTGAACACCTGGGTGGCCTGCTGCTGGGTAGCCAGCACATCCTGCTGATTGCGTATGGTGAAGTCATTCTCTCCGCCAGGACGAATCTTGTGCTGCCGGCGCAGCACCCGCTCCAGATCGACCATCCCTTGTTCCACCGGCACACTGTCCTTGACCTGAATGGAGAATGACCGGACCCGGTTGCTGCCGAAGACCCGGTAGCGTGCGGTCTGCAGCGGGATCAGGATCTGCTCGTCCGGGTTTCCGAATCCGCCGGCCGAACCTTTCTCTCCCAGTACGCCGATGATCTCGAAGGGGATGGAACGAATCAGCAGCGTCTGGTGGATCATCCCGGCCGGGTTGCCTCCCAGCATTCGGGGCACCGCGGCTCCCAGGACGGCATACCGCTGCCGGGCCTCGTCCTCTCCCTGGGTGAACATCCGGCCGTAGGGAATGGTGTAGTTGCGGACGTCGGTGTAGTTGGAGGTGGTGCCGACGATATTCACGTTGCTGTTCTGGTTTCCGTACTTCACTTGCAGGGCCTGCTGCATCTCCGGGACGATCGCCTTGAGCAGCCGGGCGTCACGGCGCAGGGCGTCGTAGTCGTCGGTGCTGAGGATGGTGCGATCCGTAATCCGGATGCCGCCTTGGCTGGCCTGACCGGCAAAGACGGTGAACACGTTGGCGCCCAGGGCGGCGATCCGGTCCTGCACCGCCTTCTGGGCCCCGCTGCCCAGCGCGACCATGGTGATCACCGCTCCCACCCCGATGATGATGCCGAGCATGGTGAGTACCGATCGCAGCATATTGGCCCGGATCGACTGGAGCGCCACCGCGATGGTCTCACCCAGCAGCATAGGTCAGGGCCGCGTTGTGCCGCGGCTGGACTGGCCGCTCTGCTGCTGCATGCCGGGGACGGCGCCGCCGCCGGTTGCCCGGGTGAAGCGCTCGCGCATGTCCTGCTGCGATTGCACCAAACTGGCGCTGGGCAGGACCAGCACCGAGTCTGACGCGGTCAGTCCACTCAAGATCTCGCTGTAATCCATGTCGGTGAGACCAGTTCGGATCCCGACCGGCACAGGCCGACCACTGCGCTTCACGAAGACGATGTACTGAGAGCCGACGCCCTGTGCCTGTGCCCCCCGGCTTCGGCCGCCGAAACCGCGGCGTGCGGGACCGGATGACCCGTCTGTTCCACCCGAAGCGGTGGGGCTGGCGCCCAGGGTTGCGTGTCCGGCGGAGTCGCCGCCTGCGGCAGAGTCTCTAACGCTGGCCGAGTCTCTCGACTGACCGGGTCGGGCGGCTGCCAGCTGTTTCTGGACGTCATCCGGTGAGAGACCGAGCACCTGCGCCGCGGAGGCCACGTCCCGCTGGGTACGGAGGGCCGAATTGGGTACCGCGAGCACATCGTCCCGCCGGCCCACGTGAACCTCCACCTCCGCATTCATCCCCGGCCGGAGCAGTCCCTGCTTGTTGTCGATCCGGATCAACACCGGAAACATGGTGACGTTCTGCTCGGTCTGGGCTTGCGGCTCGATCTTGAGCACGGTGCCGTTGAACGGGTGCTGGGGGTACGCATCGACCGTGATCGAGGCAGGCTGTCCTGCCTGCAGCTTCCCGATGTCGGTTTCATCCACCAGAGCCCGAACCTGCACCTGGTTGAGATTGGCCATCTTCATCAGGGTGGTACCGCCGCTCACGTTGGACGTGGCTGAGGCAATCACGGTACCCCGCTCAACGTCCTTTTCCAGGATGGTTCCGGTAATTGGAGCGCGCACATCGGTATCTTCCAACTGGATCCGCGCATTATCCACTGAAACCTGCGACCGCACGACCTGAGACTTGGCGTCGGCGTAGTCCAGCAGGGCCTGCTCGTGCTCCTGCTCGGTGATCGACTGTGACTTATAGAGTGCGTCGGCTCGCTGCTTCTGGCTGGTCGCGTTGGTGAGCTTGGCCTTGGCGACGTCGAGATCGGCCTGAGCCTGGGCCAGGGCGTTCCGGGCGTTGCGAGGATCGATCCGCACCAGGGGCGCTCCCCGCTGCACCACCTGGCCGGTTTCGGCGGAAAGCTGGAGAATTTCGCCCGAGGCCTTCGACTTCACCTCGACCGTGGTGTCGGGCTGAATGGCGCCGGAAGCCTGCGCGGAGACCACGATATCTCGCCGCTCCACCGGCACGGCCTCGTAGGTGACTGGTGGCGCTTCCTTCTTGCAACTGCTGAAGAAAGCGGCCGCGGCCAGCGTTGCCAGGAGCGCGGCAAGCGAGCCGGAATTGCGCTTCATTTCCGGACCGCCGTCTCAAAGTCCCGCTCCACCTTTCCATCCTTCAAGTGCACCTGCCGCCGGGCGTGCGCGGCGATGTCCTGCTCGTGAGTCACCAGCACGATCGTCTGCCCCGTCCTGTGCAAGGACGCGAACAGCGCCATGATCTCCTCGCTGGTGGTGCTGTCGAGGTTACCGGTGGGCTCGTCGGCCAGGAGAATGCTCGGGCTGTTCACCAGTGCCCGTGCGATGGCCACCCGCTGCCGTTGTCCGCCGGAGAGCTCGTTGGGACGGTGACTCATCCGGTCGGCCAATCCCACCTTGGTGAGGGCCTGGGTGGCGAGGTCCCGCCGCTCCCTGGCGCCTACGCCGGCGTAGACCAGCGGCAGCTCCACATTGTGCAGGCTGGTAGCCCGGGGCAGCAGGTTGAAGGTCTGAAAGACGAAGCCGATCTCCTTGTTCCGGATCCGGGCCAGCTCATCGTCTTCCAGCTCGGACACCCGGTGTCCGTTCAGCCAGTACTCGCCGGCTGTCGGGCTGTCGAGGCAGCCGATCAGATTCATCAGGGTCGACTTGCCGGAGCCCGACGGGCCCATGACCGCAACGAACTCGTTTTTTCGAATCGTGAGATCGACCCCTCTCAGGGCTCTCACGATCTCGCCACCCATGTCGTACTCCCGCTGGAGATTCCGGGTTACGATCACGGCGTCTCGAGGAACGTCGGCTGGCAACATGGCCATCCGTTCCTCGGTGTTCAACATGGTGCTGGTCACAGTTTCCGTCCGATCAGCGCCTCGATCTGCGCCTTGGCCCGGAGATAATCGAACCGGGCATTGACCACGTCGACCTCTGCCTGGTTGAGTGCCTCCTGCGACGTGAGCACGTCCACGATGGTAGCGGCCCCCAGTCGGTAGCGCTCCTGCTGTACTCGAAGGTCCTCGCCGGCGGCAACGACGCTGGTCCGGGTGATCTCGATCCGGGACTTGGCCGCATCCAACTCCGCCAGCCGGAGCTCCAGGTCGGCCGCTACGCCCAGGCGGGCATCGGCCGCGGTGGCCTCAGCCACGTCCCGGTCCGCCTCCCGCTGAGTAATGGCGAGCTCCCGGTCGAAACGGTCGAAGAGATTCCAGCGCAAGCCGAGGCTCAGCTGACTCTGGTTCAGGAAGTTGTAGTCATTGGTCTGGCTCCCGCTCCAGTTGGTGTTGCCCGACAACGCCAGAGTTGGCCAGTACGCCGATCTGGAGGCACTTACCGATGACCTCGCGGCGGCGGCGTTGGCCAGGGCACTCTGAACTCGCGGCGACTTGGATTCCGCCTCGGATCGAAGGGCCTGTGCATCCAACTCCGGGACGACCGCATA
>JBJMPB010000374.1:0-3284 GCA_045803455.1 Gemmatimonadales bacterium
GTCGCCGATCCGCCCCGTCATGTGATCCCGCGCGTGCCGAGTAACGGCGACCTCGAAGTCGGTCTCGATGTCGCCGCTCGAGGTCTCGATGTCCACCTCGGCGCCGATCGTGGGCGGAACCTTGAGGGTGATGTCGCCCGAGCCGGTCTCCACGGCCACGCTCCACAGCTCGCCGCTCACATCGGCCGTGACCGCGCCGCTTCCGGTCTCCAGCTTGAGCTGCGGGGCGATGATGCCGGCCAGCTGGATGTCGCCGGAGCCGGTGTCAACATCCAACGATGCGCTCCGCACCCCGGTCCCGCTCACCTCCCCTGAGCCGGTATCCACCGAAACGTTCTCCCCTCTCACATCGGTGAGCGACACCGATCCCGAGCCGGTGTCCACCGACAGGTCGCCCCGCGAGTTGCTCACCTGTACCTGGCCCGAGCCCACGTCAATGTTGAGCTCGCCCCGGGTGTTCGAGGTGGTGACCGGAGCGGACGCAGCGTCGATATTGAGGTCGCCCTCTACGTTGGTTACGGAGATTTTGCCGACCGCGAGGTACAGCGAGAGCTGCTTGCCCATGGGGACGGTGATCCGGAGATCGGCGTGGGCATCGAGACCGCCGCTCCCAGCGCTGATGGTGACCCGGCGGCCCTCGTTACGCTTCTCGTGGTCGTCATCGTCGTGCCGGTCGGAAAAGGTGCCGTCCTCCCGGACCCGGAGCTGAGTGGATGAGCCGCTGCTCAGCTTGGCGTAGGTGATCCGGTCGGCGGGGTAGACGAAGCGAAGGGTCTGAGTCCCGTCAATCTCGCTCTTCATCACCTTGAGCTTGGCTGCATCGACGCCGCCCCGGGTGGCCTCGGTCACCACGTCGGGCCCCGGTCCTGCCTCCACCCGGATCTCGCCCACCAGGTTGTAGATGGCCACCTCATGGCCGGAGACGGAGTAGCGTTCGGGCTGTTGAGCTGGGAGCTGGGAACTGGGAGGCAGTCCCAAGATCAGCAGCCCGAGAAGGCGGAGGGAGGGCCGGAAACGTTCGATGACCTGCATGGTACGGGGCTCCTTGAGGGGAAACTGCGGGTTAGACCTGGCTCGGGCCCGAAAGGTTGCAGAGATAGAATGGGTTAAGGGCTGGCCGAGGCCGGTTCCGTCCCATATAGTAGCATTTCCGGGAGAAATCGGCCCGGAACCCCACCGTGACTGACTATCTACCGCGGCTGACTGCCGCCCTGGGCAACCAATACGCGATCGAGCGCGAGCTCGGGCGTGGCGGGATGGCCACAGTCTACCTCGCGCATGATCTGAAGCATCACCGCCGGGTCGCCATCAAGGTTCTCCGGCCGGAGCTCACCGCTGCACTGGGGCCAGAGCGATTCCTCAGAGAGATCGAAATCGCGGCCCAGTTCAATCATCCTCACATCGTTCCGGTGTACGACTCGGGAGAGGCTCACGGCCTGCTCTACTACGTGATGCCCTACGTCGTGGGGGAATCACTGCGGAGACGCCTGATCCGCCAGGGCGAGCTGCCGATCGAGGAGGCGGTAGAAATCGCCTGCGAGGTGGCGAATGCCCTGGGCTACGCTCACGCTCAGGGAATCGTTCACCGCGATATCAAGCCGGAAAACATTCTCCTGGCCGAAGGGCACGCGATCGTAGCCGATTTCGGCATTGCCCGGGCGATCAGCGCCGCCGTATCCGCCGAGCACGACGCGGTGACCGGGACGGGCTTTGTGGTGGGAACTCCTCTCTATATGAGCCCGGAGCAGGTGGCCGCCGACCTTCGGATAGACGGCCGCTCCGATCTCTACAGTTTGGGCTGCGTGATGTATGAGATGCTGGTGGGCGAGCCACCGTTCAGGGGGCCCACTCCGCAGTCGGTCACCACCCAGCATGCCATCGAATCGGTTCCTCCTATTCGGGCCCGGAGGCCGGAAGTCCCGGTGAAGCTCGAGCAAGTCGTGATGAAGGCGCTGCAGAAGAGACCGGCCGACCGCTTTGCCACCGCCACAGATTTCGAGGCTGCTCTCCCCGGCCATCGGACGCCGCCGGAGCCTCAGATTCCTACAGTACCTACTCCGATTTTCCGGCGGCGCCGCATCCACCTCTCTCGCGCTGGATGGGCCCTCGTCGGTGCCATAGCACTCGCCACCGGTCTCACTGCGACTGCATTCCATCGTAGGTCCGCCCCGGTGATGAATCAGTCGCTCTACATGGTGCTGCCCTTCCGCCACCGGGCCGCGTCGGCTCCCCGGCTCCTCAACGGGGACCAATGCGAGTCGCTGCTGCACGACGCGCTGGCCCGGTGGCGCGGGGTACAGATGGTCGATCCACTCTGGGTCGCTGATGCCCGCTCGCGCCGCGGCGGCTCTGGAAGCATCGATGACGGACTCTCCATTGCGCGGGAGCGCCGGGCCGGACGGGTGGTCCTCGGCGAAGTGTGGGAGTTCAAGGACACCATTTACGTGCGGGGGCTGCTCTACGACGCGGCCGGCCAGAAGTTGGTCCGGGAACAGTCAATCCGTATTGCGCCCGATCTCAGCGATGCCCAATCACGGTTCGAGGAGCTGGCCGATTCGCTCCTGATCGGCGGTGGGGTGGCCACCGGCAGTCCACCCCGGAGCGGCGACCGACTCTCCCTTCCGGCCTGGCGTGCCTTTCAGGATGCGTATCTCGCGATGCAGCGTTGGGACCTGGATTCGGCCAAGGCCCGGCTGCAGCGGGCGCTCGCCATCGATCCCGGCTACGGCATGGCTCAGCTCTCCCTGGCGCAGGTGCTGGCGTGGTCCGGTGAGGACGCGAAATCCTGGAGAGGTTATGCGGACGGGGCGCTGAGCTCGCGCGATAGTCTCACCCCCCGGGATCGTGGATTGGCCCAAGGGATGCTGGCTCTGGCCGACCAGCGGTTTCCCCAGGCCTGCGACCGGTTCCGCGACCTGGTTGCCCGGGATTCGCTCGACTTTGCTGCGTGGTTCGGTCTGGGAGAGTGCCAGGGAAAGGACCCGTTGGTGGTGCGTGACCCAGCCAGTCCTTCGGGATGGCGATTTCGCGGCAGCTATCAGGGGGCGGTGAACGCCTACCGACGGGCGTTGGAGATCGTACCTTCGGTGCATTTGGCTTTCCGCGGCCAGGGATTTTCCCGGCTGCCGCAGCTGCTGTACACCGAAACCAACCGCATTCGACCGGGCTATGCCCTCACCCCTGACACAGTACGGTTTGGCGCCTTCCCCGCGATGACTCG
Source organism: Gemmatimonadales bacterium (assembly GCA_045803455.1). GTDB lineage: Bacteria > Gemmatimonadota > Gemmatimonadetes > Gemmatimonadales > GWC2-71-9 > CAVVWJ01. The sequence goes on from JBJMPB010000374.1 coordinate 3,221, forward strand.
CGATACTCTCGAGTTCGTGCCGCACCGCATCGAGGCTGTGGTGGCCGCCGTTCCGGGAGCTATT
>JBJMPB010000385.1:0-3068 GCA_045803455.1 Gemmatimonadales bacterium
GATCAAGACCCGGAACACCCCGCCGAACCAGCCCCACGCCGCCTCGCACCCGGCGATCACCGCCGGCAGGGTCTGGGAGAAGCTCAACCACACGAACATGTGCCGCGAGTAGACCGCGGTGAAGATCAACGCGTGCGCGACCCGCCGCCGCCCGGTGTCCGGGTCCGGGACCAAGCCGAGCCGGCCGAAGTCCAGCTGGCACTCCACCCCCGGCTCGCCGTCGGCGACCCGCAGCGTCGGTTGCCGGCGGCCGAACCCGCACCGCTCCACGGCGAACCGGTGCAACGTCCGGTACGGCACCACGATCCCCCGCCGGGCCAGCTTGCCGTGAATGTTGGTCAACTGCAGATCCGCCTTGATCCACTCGCGGATCCGGGGCTCCTCGGCCAGCAGCGTCTCCCACGCCGCCCCGTGCCCGGACTGGCGGGCCGGGCGCACCGCGGCCACCACCGCGCCGAGCAGCTCGTCGGTCAGCTGCGCCTCACCGCCCGCGCGCGTGAGCCCGGCCGTGACCGCGGCCTCGACATAGCGGCGGGCGGTCTTGCGATCCACCTGCGCCATGAGGCGCAGTGTCATATCCCCTGCGGAGCAGGGAGAGATAGGAGGTATATCTCTGGATCTGATGGCTAACCCAGGCGTCGAAAGGCGACATTGGGAAAAATAGCATGCCAGGAAACTAACGGTCATGCCCAGGCGTACGGGGTGACGCGTTAGGGGATCCGCGCGATACGGCCAAAGCTGGATTGCCTGAAGCCCAATCTCCAGAAGGCGCAAAGAAACGCCCGCCGGAAAGACGCCTGACACCGGCGCCGATCCCTGCGGCAGGATGTTAGTCGGCCTGTTGCAATCCTCCGGGACACGGAGCGATACCCAGTGAGGGTATTTAAGGAGATGAGTGGGCGGCCTAAGTCGCGCTAGAACGTATGACACGAGCGAACATGGGATCGCCTAAGGGGTGCGAACCCTATGGCGACAGAGTGCCTGTACTAGTCGCCGGAGTCACGACCGGCCAGGGAGGACGGGAAGGCCGTCCACAGGGCGAAGGGGTACAGGTGACCGGATACTACAACCGGGAGGTATGCGAAATTGCAGAGCGCCGAAACGGTACTGGGTGTCCTCCGCGACCGTGGCAGGAAAGGCCTGCCGTGCAATGAACTGTACCGACAGATGTTCAACCGCGACCTGTACCTGCTGGCCTACGGGAGAATCTACGCCAACCAGGGCGCCATGACCCCCGGGACCAGCGCAGAGACCGCGGACGGCATGTCCGAGGACAAGATCGACCAGATCATCGAGGCGATGCGGCACGAACGGTATCGCTTCCGTCCGGTCCGACGGACCTACATTCCGAAGAAGAACGGAAAGCTGCGTCCGCTGGGACTGCCGTCGTGGTCGGACAAGCTCGTCGGCGAGGTAGTCCGCCTGCTGTTGGAGGCGTACTACGAACCGACGTTCTCCGACCATTCGCACGGGTTCCGGCCCGGCAGAGGCTGCCACACCGCACTGCGGAAAGTGGAGCGGACCTGGACCGGAACCACGTGGTTCATCGAGGGCGACATCTCCGACTGCTTCGGATCTTTGGATCACCACATAATGGTCCGGATCCTGGCGGAGAAGATCCACGACAACCGGTTTCTGCGGCTCATCCAACAGATGCTGAAAGCCGGGTACCTGGAGGACTGGCGATACCACGAGACGCTGAGCGGCGCGCCGCAAGGCGGCGTGGTGTCACCGACCCTCTCGAATATCTACCTGCACAAGTTGGACGTTTACGTCGAGACGGTTCTGATCCCGCAATACACTCGAGGGGAACGCCGGAGAGAGAACCCTGAATACCACAGGATCCAACTCCGGATGGCGCGGGCACGCGCACGCGGGGACCGGACTCGAACCCGGGACCTGCGCCGCCAACTGCGCCAACTGCCCTCGCGTGACCCCCAGGATCCCGGGTACCGGCGGCTGCGGTACACCCGCTACGCCGATGACCACCTGCTGGGGTTCATCGGACCGAAGGCCGAAGCCGAGGCCATCAAAGATCAGCTGGCGCGGTTCCTGCGCGACGACCTCGCGTTGGAACTGCACCCCGGCAAGACGCTGATCACCCACGCCCGCACCCGGGCGGCCCGCTACCTCGGCTACGAGATCATCGTCCAGCAGTGCAACGAGAAAATCACCCGCGGCCAGCGGTCGATCAATGGGGCCGTCGGGTTGCGGGTGCCGCTGGAGGTGATCAAGGCCAAGCATGCCCCCTACCGGCGCCACGGCAAACCCTGGCACCGGTCGGAACTGCAGAACCTGGACGACTTCGACATCGTCCAGACCTACGGGGCCGAATACCGGGGCATCGTGGGCTACTACCTGCTGGCCGCCGACGTCTGGCGCCTGGGCGATCTGCACTGGCACGCCCTGACGTCGATGCTGAAGACCCTCGCCGCCAAGCACCAGTCCACCGTGTCGAGGATGGCCACCAAACACCAGGCCAAGATCCAGACCCGGTACGGGCTACGGAGGTGCTTCGAGGCCAGGATCCACCGCAACGGCAAGCCGGATCTGGTAGCCCGGTTCGGCGGGATCCCTTTGGTACGCGACACGGACGCGGTCCTGCTTGACCGTGTCCCCAAACCGGCCCCCCACCCCCGCAAGGAGCTGATCCACCGGCTCCTGACCCGGCGGTGCGAGTTGTGCGGCGAACCGGGCAAGGTGCTGGTGCACCAGGTCCGCAAGCTGGCCAACCTGGGACCGGTCGGGCCCAGCCAACCCGCGTGGGCGACGCTCATGGCGACCAAGCGACGCAAGACCCTCGTGGTCTGCACCGCCTGCCACGACGTCATCCACGCCCACCCCGTCACGAACGCGGCATAGGTCACTGGAGAGCCACGTGCCCGGAAACGGGCCCGCGTGGTTCGGAGGAGGGCCGCACGGAAAAGGAGTTCCCTCGCGGAAACCACCTCGCCGTGCGGCCTATCCTGTCAACGCCCACGGGCTGTCCGTGCTGGAGCCGCACTGGGGCGCCGGGCGCCCCCCGCGGATCACCGACCAGGACGAGGCGTTCGTGGTCGAGATCGCCC
>JBJMPB010000423.1:0-2565 GCA_045803455.1 Gemmatimonadales bacterium
AAATGAGAATCACCAACGATAGGAAGACGGAGAGTCCGTCCGCCCGGAATGACCACCAGAAGGTGGCCTCGTTTCGGCCGTCCTGCGTCCAGAGCGCGGCCGCCGCCAGACCATAGCCAATCAGGGAGACGCCGGTGAGCAGCGCGTAGTGGTGGCGCCGCGGCACGAACGCATCCAACATCATGAGCAGTAGCGCCAGCCCAAAGATAATGAGCTGCGGGTAGGTGAGGCTCCAGTCTGGCGTCGGTAAACCTCGTGACAGATCGACCAGCATCAGTCTTCTCCGAAGGTGTCGCTCACGGCGTCACCAACCCCAGAATCCGCTGCAGCGCCGGCTCGACGATGTTCAGCACCGCTTGCGGGTAGACGCCGATGTAGATCGTCAGCACGGCTAGCGGCAGCAGCGTTAGCAGTTCCTTGATACTGAGATCGGGCCAGACCTGGCGTTCTTCACCTGGAACCTCGCTGGTCGCATCGGCGTGCCAGCCATGTTCGCGGTCAAGGTCGTCAGTGGCATGGATGGCCGGGGCCTCGGAAGGATTCGGAGCCTCCGGAGAGTGCTCCTGTGATCCGCCGGAGATGCGGGGCACGAGCTCCGCGGACCCGTACCCGTGCCCCGCGGTGTGGCCGTGGCCGGCGTGGGCGCTCGCCGCGAGCAGCGCCGCCTCGGTCGGCGTGAGTGCCCCGTCATGCGGATCGGGCATGACGCCTTTCGGCCGCCCCCAGACCACCCGCTGCGTCAACCACATCATGTACCAGGCGGCGAAGACGACCACGGCGAAGGTCGGCACGGCCACCCAGGGGTTGTAGTTCCAGGCGCCAAGCGCCGCCAGGAACTCCCCGGGAAATCCGGAGAGACCCGGTAACCCGATCGAGGCCAGCATGAAGAGGACGAAGAAGCCCGACCACATCGGCAACACCGCCGCTAGGCCGCTGAAGTTCGCGATCAGCCGGGTGTGCGCCCGCTCGTAGATGACCCCGACGAGGAGGAAGAGGGCGCCGGTGTTGAAGCCGTGGGCGAGCATGACCAGCATCGCCCCGTCCAGACCCTGGATATTGAGAACGAAGATGCCCAGCGTCACGAAAGCCATGTGGCTGACCGAGGAGTAGGCAATCAGCTTCTTCATGTCGGGTTGCACGAGCGCGACCAGCGCGCCGTAGAGGATGGCGATCACCGACAGGGCGATCACCCACGGTTGCCAGAAACGGGTGCCCTCCGGGAAGAGCGGCAGGTTGAAGCGGAGGAACCCGTAGCCGCCCATCTTCAGCATGACCGCCGCCAAGATCACCGACGCCGCGGTTGGCGCCTCGACGTGGGCATCCGGCAGCCAGGTATGGAACGGGAAGAGGGGCACCTTCACCGCGAAGGCGATGAAAAACGTCAGGAAGACCAGGATCTGGAACGTGCGGCCATACTCACCCTGCGCCAGTTGCAAGACGTCGAGGGTGAGGATGCCGGTCTGCTGGTAGTACGCCCAATATGTCGCAACGATGCCGACTAGCATCAGCAGCGAGCCAAAGAGCGTGTAGAGAAAGAACTTTACCGCGGCGTAGACCCGGTTCGTGCTGCCCCAGATCCCGATCAGCAGCGCCATCGGGATCAGCATCAACTCCCAGAAGATGTAGAAGAGGAACATGTCGAGGGCGACGAAGACCCCCAGCATCCCGGTCTCGAGGAGCAGGATCGCGATGTAATACTCGCGCACCCGCGTGTTGACGGTGTCCCACGACCAGATGATGGAGATCAAGGTAATCAGCGTCGTCAGCACCAGCAGTAACGCCGCGATGCCGTCGATGCCGAGGAAATAGGATGCGCCGACCTCCTGGCCCCAGTTGATCCGTTCTTGGAAGGGAACGGCGGCGCCGGCCTGAAAAGGCGCCTGTGGATCGAAGCGAGCGAGGACAACGACGGAGATGAGGAACGAGCCGAGCGCGGTGAGGAGCGCGATCAAGCGCGCCGCCTGCTGGGTAACGCGCGGGATGAAAAAGATCACCAGCGCTCCCAACATGGGGAGGAACGTCATCGCGCTGAGATACGGAAAACTCTCCACTCGCGTCCTTTCGAGTCGCCCTCGCTACCGGAACAGCGTGCTGGCCAACCCCAGATAGATGCCGACCAGCACCACCATGCCGAGCGCGATGGCCAGCGCATAGTTCGTCACCAGTCCCGTCTGGACATGACGCAAGCGCTGGCTGACCGCGCCGATGCCGAAGCCGACGCCGTTGACCGCCCCGTCGATAATGCGGGTGTCCACCACCCGCCAGAGCGCGTTGGCGAGATTACCCAGCGGCCGCACAATGGCCCCGTTGTACAGCTCATCCCACCGCCATTTGTCGCGCAGGAAGAGATAGACGGCAGACGCGCGCTCTTCGGGAGCCGGCACGGTGCGGCGGGAGTAGATCAGGAAGGCAAGCCCAATGCCCGCAACCGCTGCGACGGTCGAGGCCACCGCGAAGGCGATGGTCGTCTCCTGCGAGACGTGATGCTCTTCTGTCGCCGCACCAGCGCCTTGCCCCTCTTCTCCCTGACCTTCACCGGCTGGAGCTGCCTCTTCTTGCAGCATG
>JBJMPB010000450.1:0-4893 GCA_045803455.1 Gemmatimonadales bacterium
CGCAGTGTTTCGGTGAGGTACCGGCGTAGCCGTTCCCTCGCGCTCACCCAAGTGAGCTGCGCGGTCCATCCTGGCGAGATGGTGGCAGTGGTGGGACCCAACGGCAGCGGAAAGACAACCCTGCTTCGTGCAATCCTGGGACTGGTGCCCCTGGAAGAAGGCTCGGCGCTGGTGGATGGGCGCCCGGTGGGGAGCTGGTCGCGCCGGAGGCTGGCGCAAATCATCGGCGTCGTCGGGCAGCAGGAAGAAACGGTGTTTCCGCTGAGCGTGGCGGAGACGGTGATGCTGGGCCGCTACGCCTATCTAGGCGCCCTGGGAGCACCGGGTGAGCGGGATCGCGCCGCGGTCCAGACGTCGCTGGAGCGCTGCGATATCGTCGAACTGGCCCAGCGGCCGGTCGATTCTCTCTCCGGCGGCGAGTGGAAGCGGGTGCGGGTGGCCCGCGCGCTGGCCCAGGAGCCGCGAGCGCTGGTGCTGGACGAGCCCACCGCTTCTCTCGATGTGCGGCATGAGATGGAGCTGTTCGAGCTGGTCAGCCAACTGGTGCGCGACGGGCTCGGCGGACTCGTGATCACCCACCATCTCAACCTGGCGGCACGTTTCGCCCAGCGCATTCTGCTGCTGGACAGCGGGTCCGTGGTAGCTACCGGCTCCCCATCGGAGGTGCTTACCCGTGAGACCCTTTCGCGGGTGTTCGAATGGCCCGTGGCGGTAACCACCTTGTCCGACGGCTCACCTCAAGTGGTGCCTCTCCGTTCCTCGAAGGAGCCTCTATGAAAAACTTTCTCGTGCTGGGCGCACTTACCGCGGCGCTGTCGCCCGCTGCCGTATCGGCTCAGCAGGCGCAGGACACCACCCGGCTGAAGGAGCTGGTCGTCACGGCCAACGGAGCTCCTACTCCGGCTGATGCGGTCGTGTCCTCGGTGACCACGATTACCGGCGCCGAGCTCCGGGACCGCGGAATTCAGTTCGTGCAGGATGCGTTGCGCGACATCCCGGGGGCCACCGTTGTCCAGGCCGGATCCTATGGAGGAGTGAGCTCGCTCTTCCTCCGCGGCGGCGAGAGCGACTACGTGAAGGTTTTGATCGACGGCGTGCCGGTGAACCAGTCGGGCGGCGGATATAATTGGGCCAATCTGACAACCGACAATGTGGAGCGGATTGAGGTTCTTCGCGGTCCGGCGAGTGTCATCTACGGATCAGACGCGGTTACCGGCGTGGTGCAGATCTTCACCCGAACCGGCTCACCCGGGGTACAGTTGGAGGGCGGAGCGGAGGCCGGCACCTTCGGCACGGTAAACGGTCATGGCGCAGTGCTGGGCGGCACCAGTGCGCTGAGCTATTCAGCCGATGCCGGCCGTCACTCGACCGACGGCACGTATCCCTTCAACAACGACTACGGAAACACCGTGCTGAGCGGCGCCCTCCGGAGCGCGATCGGTTCCGCGGGCGACGCTTCGCTCTCGGTCCGGTTCTCGGATAACCGCTATCACTTTCCGACCGACTTCTCCGGCGCTCTGGCCGACAGCAATCAATCGAATGCCGAGAAGTCCTCCTCGGTGGGTTTGAGCGCCGGCCGCCGGCTGAGCGATCAGTACGAGCTCCGGCTGACCGCAGCCGGGGCCAGGACGGACGGAGAGTTCGACGATCTGTCGGACAACGCGGCGGACACGATCGGCTTCGGCTTTGCTTCCCACCGTAATTCCCGGGCGGACCGGGGGAGCCTAGATCTCCGGCTGCTCGCGTCGCCTAGCACAGCGGTGCGGCTCACCGCAGGAGCGCAGGTCGAGCGGGAAACCGAGCGGCAGTCGGGCGAAACGACTTCCAACTTCGGGCAGATCGAGACCACCCCCGACACTCCGTTCGATCGGGGACGCACCACGTTCGGGTACTACGCCCAGGGCGTGGTGACGCTGTCTTCGGGGCTCGCGCTCAACCTCAACGGGCGAGTGGACGACAACAGCGGCTTCGGCACCTTCTTCACCTATCGGGCCGGAGCGGTATATCGGCTGCCCTCACATACCCGCATTCGGGCGTCAGTGGGACGGGCATTCAAGGCGCCTACCTTCTGCGAGCAATTCTGTAGTGCTCCTTTCGTCGTGGGAGACTCCACCCTGCAGCCGGAGCGCTCCACCAGTTGGGAAGCCGGGGTGGAACAGGAGCTGGTGTCCCAGCGGCTCTCCATCTGGGCGACGTATTTCGATCAACAATTCGAGGACCTGATCCTCTACGACGGCGGGGCCGCCCCTGGAGCGCCGACGTACTTCAATGGCGCGGCGGCGGACGCCCGCGGCCTGGAGACCGGCCTCACCTCGAACCTGGCAGACGGCCTTGACATCTCCGCGTCGTATACGCTGCTCACCACCGAAGCCACGGACGACGCCGGAATGCCGAGCCCCACCTTCGCGGTCGGTGAGCGGCTGATCCGGCGGCCGAAACACTCCTTCGCGCTGAGCCTCAGGGGCCGGCCGTTCGACCGGCTTCGGCTGGGCGGCTCCCTGACGTACGTCGGCGCCCGCGACGATGTGGACTTCAATCTGGGCGAACGGGTAGAGCTCGAGCCTTATACGGTGGTCGACCTGGCGGGCGAGATGGAGCTGCTGAACTCCGGGCCGGGGGAGTTCGGTATCTCGGCGACCCTTCGGGCCGAGAATCTGTTCGATGAGGCATACGACCAGGTTGTCGGCTTTGCCGGCCGGCCCCGAGGGGTGTTCGGTGGGGTGAGCCTCCGGCTGTAGGGGCGACTGGCGACGAAGCTGGACTGGTTCGATCTTTCCTGAACCATGCACCAGCGTTCACATCTGCTTCGGCTCGCCCTGGCGGCGAGCTCACTCACCGCCTGTGCGGAGACGGCCCCACCCCCGGAGCCACCGGAGGAGATCGTCGTGGTGCTCAATACCACGGGCGCCACCCTGAGCCTGGTGCCGGTAGCGGCGCCGACCCAGATCTCCACGGTGCCGGTCGGGGCGTCCGACGTGATGCCGGTGAGCGTGGCCACCCGGGGCGCTACCGCCGTGGTGTCGCTCCGGGCCCGAAGCGCGCTCGCCGTGGTGGACCTTCGCGAGCAGCAGCTGGTCAACACGATCAAGCTCCAGCCAGGATCTATCCTCGCCGGGGCAGCTCTGGTGAACGATTCCATCGCCTACGTTGCAAACTCGAACCTGAATACGATTACCCGGGTGGACCTCACGACGGGGGACACGGCCAGCCTTGCGGTCGGCAACACGCCGCAGCAGATGGCGTTCACCCGGGGCCGGCTGCTGGTGATGAATGCCAATCTGGATTCGCTGGGTATGCCGGCCGGCGAGAGCTGGATCAGCTTGGTCGATCCCGTGGTGGGCGACCGGGGAGCGCTGATCGATTCCATACCATTGATTGGCCCGGGCAACGCCCAGTTCAATGCGGTGGCGTCCGACGGCTTGGTGTACGTGGTGCAGGTGGGCGATCCCAGCATGGACGAAGGCCGTGTGTCGGTGGTGGATCCGGTGCGCCGCCAGGAGCTGGCGAGCTTTGGCGGGTTCGGCTTCGGGCCGGGCGACCTTACCGCCGACGGCGGTGATCGGCTTCTGATCAGCTCGCGGACGGAAGGATTGATGGAGTTCGACACGGCCGAGCGCGCCATCATCCGGGGAGAGGGAAACGGCGTTCCCATTCCGGCAAACACCGGAGTGGCCGTCGACTCCGACGGGCGAGTGTATGCTCTCGAGTCCGGCTGTTCCGAAACCGGTGTGCTTCACATCCTCCGTCCCGATTTCACCGAAATACGGACGGTGCCGGTGGGGCAGTGCGCCAGCCAGATACTCCTCGCCCGGGTTCCACCCGCCGGGGTGGAAACCACCGACGACACCCCGCAGTAAGCGGCCTGCCCATGCCGCTCGCTTCAACGCCCGCGATAGTCCTCTCTGCCCTTCGGTACAGCGAAACCTCGAAGATCGTCCGGCTGGCCACGCGTGATCTCGGCGTGCAGAGCGCGATCGCCAAAGGGGCGCTGCGACCCCGGAGCCGGTTCGGCGCGGCGCTCCAGATCCTGAGCGAGGGACAGGCCCAGCTGCTGACGAAGGAAGGAAGGGAGCTGAACGTGCTCACCGCCTTCGACCTCCGTCAGCTGCATGTGGGTCTTGCGGCAGACCTGGAGCGCTACGCGATCGCCTGCGCGATGGCGGAGGTGATGCTTCGGTTTGCCCCACCCGATCCTCATCCCGAAAGCTTCGAGGTGCTGCGGGAGGCTCTGATGCAGCTGGAGAGCGTTCCCGCTGCCAGCGTGCAGGCCCTCGGGTTTCGGCTGCTCTGGCAGCTGGTCTCCGTGCTGGGATTCGAACCATCGGTGGACGCCTGCGTCATCGACGGCACTCCGCTTCCGGAGCAGGGCCCGCTTCCGTTCAGCACCCGGGACGGAGGCGCGCTGTGCACCGTCTGCTCGGTCCAGCGGGGCGCCACGCAGTTGCCGGAACAGGATCGGGCCGACCTCGTCGCGTTGCTCGCTCCGGGCGCGACGCTCCCCGTGCTGGACGCCCGGCACGAAGCGGCTCACCGCCGGCTGCTTGCGCGGTATATCCAGTACCATCTGGGAGAAGGGGCCAGTCTGCCGGCCCTGGAGTTCTGGGTGGAGCGGCCCTGGGAGGCGGCATGATCATCGGCACTGCCGGTCACATCGATCACGGCAAGTCCACCCTGGTCACCGCGCTCACCGGCCGCCCCATGGATCGCCTGGCAGAGGAGCGGCGGCGGGAGATCACCATCGAACTCAACTTCGCGCCGCTGGAACTCAGCAACGGGAAAGTCGCGGGGATGATCGACGTGCCGGGCCATGAGGACTTCGTTCGCACCATGGTGGCTGGCGCCTCGGGTATCGACCTGGCGCTGCTGGTGATCGCCGCGGACGAAGGGTTGATG
>JBJMPB010000487.1:0-13561 GCA_045803455.1 Gemmatimonadales bacterium
AGAACCGGTATCTGGCAGCGCCCCATGCTCCTACTCCGCCTGCATGTAGGGGTAGTGGTAGTCCTTTGGAGGGCTGAGGGTCTCCTTGATGCTCCGGGGAGAAACCCAGCGGAGCAGGTTCAGTATGGACCCCGCCTTATCGTTGGTACCGCTGGCCCTGCTGCCGCCGAACGGCTGCTGCCCCACCACCGCTCCGGTTGGCTTGTCGTTGATGTAGAAGTTGCCTGCTGCGTGTCGCAGCGCCTTGTCGGCCTCGGTGATGGCTCTCCGATCGCGCGCGAAGACCGCCCCGGTTAGCGCATAGGGACTGGTCTGGTCGACCAGTCTCAGTGTCTCCTGCCATTGGCTGGCGGGGTAGACGTGCGCCGTCAGAACCGGCCCGAAGATCTCCTCGCACATCAAGCGGTACGCCGGATTTTCCACTTGCAGCAGGGTGGGCTGCACAAAATAGCCCACCGAGTCGTCTGTACCGCCGCCGGCCAGCACCTTGACTCCCGGATCGCGCTTCGCGGCCTCGAGATGATCCTTCAGCCGGGTGAACGCCCGCCGGTCGATGACCGCTCCCATGAAGTTTCTGAAATCAGCCACATCGCCGACCCGGATGTCCTCGATCAGCGGAACGACGCGGTCGCGAACCGCGGGCCAGATGGTGTCCGGGATATAGGCCCGGGATGCCGCACTACACTTCTGGCCCTGGTATTCGTACGCGCCGCGCACGATGCCCACCGCGAGAGCGTCCAGGTCGGCGCTGGTGTGAGCCAGAATGAAGTCCTTGCCTCCGGTCTCGCCCACGATCCGGGGATATCCGGCGTAACGATCGAGATTGTTGGCTACCGACTTCCACAGGGTCTGAAACACTGGGGTCGAACCGGTGAAATGAATGCCGGCCAGCCGCCGATCGGATAGCAGAAGATCGCTCACTTCGATGGAATTGCCCGGGAGAAAGTTGATCACGCCGGGAGGTAAGCCCGCCTCCACCAGGAGCTGGTAGAAGTACCAATTGCTCAACATCGCGGTGGCCGAGGGCTTCCAGACCACCGCGTTTCCCATCAGGGCAGGCGCGGTCGGCAGGTTGCCGCCGATGGCCGTGAAGTTGAACGGCGTGATGGCATAAACGAACCCCTCCAGCGGCCGATGATCGAGCCGGTTCCACACACCCGGCGCCGACTCGGGTTGCTCGGCGTAGATGCGCTCGGCGTAGTGCACGTTGAAGCGGAGGAAATCGATCAGCTCGCAGGCGCTGTCAATCTCGGCCTGGTAGGCAGTCTTGCTCTGGCCCAGCATGGTTGCCGCGTTCAAGAGCTGCCGGTGAGTGCCGGCGAGCATCTCAGCAGCCCTGAGGAAGACCGCGGCGCGGTCTTCGAACCGCCAATGGCCCCAATCCTGTTGGGCCCGTACCGCGGACTCGACCGCGCTCTCGATGGTGTCCCGGTCGGCCTGGTGGGCCTTGGCCAGCACCCGCCCGTGACAATGAGGCGAAACAACGTCATGGGTGTTGCCGGTTCTAATCTCCCGCCCGTTTACGACCGCGGGGATGTCGGCCTGCCGTCCACCCACCGATCCCAGCGCCGCCTTGAGCGTGGTACGCTCGGGTGAGTTCGGCGCGTAGTTAAGCACCGGCTCATTGCGGGGGCGGGGAATGTTGGAAGTACCGCTCATCACTGCACCAGAAGCCAGAGGTCTGGTGAAGATAATCAGAAGAGTCCGGCGGGCGGCTTTCCGGGGCCGGCCAGGAGAGGCTGCTCCAGCAGGGTGAATCCGTTCTGCTTGATAATGGCCTTTCCCTCGGGCGAAAGCACGAAGCGGACGAAGGCTTCAGCGGTGCGGGGGTGAGGTGCCTTGGTGGGAATGGTCAGGGCATAGACAATCGGCTCGCCCCGAAACTCGACCGAGTCCCGGCCGGACCGGCGGTCACCCGGAATCCGGACTGATGCCCTGGCATACTGGTCAGCCAGCTTGGGGTTGCTGAGGTCTATTTCGTCAGGCAGGTCAAGGTAGCGTAAACCGGCGGTGCGGGCGATGGATGCGTAGGACCAGGAGTAGTCCAGCTCGCCCGCTTGAATCAGCGCGGTCAAATCGGCTTCCTTGGGTCGCATGTACCGTGAGGGAAACGCCCGCTCCAGCTTCTCGGCCAGACCTGGCTGCTGGTAGAACTTTTCGGCCAGCTGAAACACCATCAGCGTCCGGTACCCGTTGGGATCGAGTGCTGGATCAGAATGCCCAGCGCGTATGCCAGGGCGGAGGAGCACCTGCCACCAATTTTGCGGATTGATCTCCTTGGCCCCCATGGACTGATCGCTGTAGATCAACACCATCGAGTTGCGGGCAAACGTGGCATACCAGCTGGCATGCTGGGGAATCAGCAGCTTGGCAATAACGCCATAATCGGCTACGCCGATGACGTCGGGGATCTTGCCCAGATCGGTCAGTTTGCGGGCTGCCTCCAGGCTTCCGGAATTTTCCTGAGCCGAAATGACGTCGGGATGGGTTGCTTTGAATGCCTTGAGCAAATCGCTGAACGGCTTGGCCAGACTGCCGGCATTGAATACGACCAGCGGGCCCACGACCTCCTCCTGCGCCGCCAGACCGCGGGACGTTGCCAGCAGTAAGACGATCAGCCACTTCATCACTCGCCCGACCACATGCAGCCTCACTTGGGAAGGTTACCGCCTAGAAACTAAGCTCCCAAGCTACCGTGGCGCTGCCTGGGCCGAGCAGAAATTGCGGTGGGCGGAGGTTGAAGATGCGCCAGTGGCCGTTGACCAGCTTGGCGGAGGTAACCCCCAGCACTGCGCCCGCCGCCACATCAGACAGCCAATGCCGATTGTCGTTCAACCGGGACCAGGCCACTCCCGTCGCCATGGTGTAGAGTCCGACACTCGCCCAGGTGCGGTCGATGTCGTCAGAGAGGGCGGTGGCCAGGGCGAAGGCCATCGTGGTATGGCCTGACGGCATTGCCTCCCGTCCGGAGAACGGGACGTACACATCGGCATCGAGGCTTTGATCCGGCCTGGGCCGGCCGAAGGTCAGCTTGGCCAGGTTGGAGGTTGCCCCGGCCACAAATAGCGTTGCGACAAGCCGTCCACCGGCGCGGGTTATCTCGTGATTTCCGCTGATCAGGCCGGCCCCCAGCAATCCCAGTGTGATCGTCCCATACCCTTCAGGCTGCCCGATGTGGCGCACCCCTGAGGCGAGATCGTCTCCGGCACTGCTGCGGTGGCGCTGAGTAAGGCGTTGGGTGGAATTGTCCAGCAGCATGAGACCGGACAGGCCGCCGAGCACAATGACCCCGTGCCACCACTGTATTACGGAGGGCCGGTTGTCGGCCGGAAGGTCCAGGGCCGATTGCGCCGAAAGCTCGAGTGGTTGTGCCAGGAGCAGCGCTGATGCAACCATGGAGTACCACGCCCATTGCAGCGGCAGTTTACTTTGCAGCATCACACTTGGTCCCTCAGCCGGAGGACTTGAATGCGCATTTCCGTTGGTGCCCTGCTGTTAGCTGGGAGTCTGCTGGCCTGCCGGGACTACGATTTGAGTGACCGGCTGGTCAATCAGGACGGCCTGGTGCCCGCCGACCAGTATGCCCGGTACGGACGGGAGCAGGCCCAGGAGATCGCCATCGCTCGAGAGTTTGCCCAGGCCCACCGGGGCGCTTCACCCGCCGAGCTGGCCCAGCAGGCCGAGGCTGCCGGGAAGTACGCCCGAAGCCTTCCTGACGTCGCCAATGTGAAAGCCGATCCTCAGGGCCTCTTGCTGACGGTCCAGTTCAAGAGCGGCTGGCGGACGATGATTGCTCCTCTGAACGACGGCAAGCATGGCGCGGAAACGGTGGGACTTCCGGCCAAAACCAGCGCGGGGACTTCACGCTAGCACACCGCAATATAACTATCGGTCATAACCAGAGAACTTTTGAGGTGACGGGGTGCTGTCAGGTTACCACAACCTGGCCGGATCAGACCGGAGCGGATCGCGCCGCCGGGAGTTTGGTGGCCGAACGCCTGGCGGCCTGCGCTCAGGTACACGGGCCGGTCGTCAGTACGTTTTTATGGAAGGGTTCGATCGAGCGCGGCCAGGAATGGTACTGCCACTTCAAGACGACCATGGATCGGCTGCCAGCGTTGCAGCAAAGGATCCAGGAGTTACATCCCTATGAGGTGCCGGAAATCATCGCCCTGCCCATCCTCGGTGGCAACCAGGCGTATCTGGAATGGATCCGCAGTGAAGTGAATGCTGAGCCCGCCGGCTGAGCTTTCATGAGGCCATGAGGCGTACCCGAATGGATTGAACCAGGCCGGCCGGTGCCGCGCAGCTCATCCGTTGTCGGGCCAGAACGCGAAGCAGAGCGCGGCCGCAGCCAAAGGCAGGATAGCACCCGGGGCAGCCGTCCAGGTGATCCCGCACCGCTTCCGCCTCTTTCGGCCCAAGCTCCTGGTCCAGATATTCCCAGAGGCGGATCAGAACCTCTTCACATTCCATTCATTGCACCCTCGCTCGAGGCGTCCTTCGTGGACGCTCCCTTCAGAACAGTGCCCCAGGTCACCGGGTTCCTGAACGGCCGGGGCCGGACCGGGTGGAGGACTGATGACGAAGCGTGGGCGTATGGTGACCCTGCTGGTGGCGCTGCTGTTTGGCGCATTCCTGCTCTGGTCCACGTTGGCCTCCCAGCGCGAGGAGTGCACCGTGGTGGTCGCCTTCGGCAAGGACCAGGGGAGCGGAACGGCCTCGGCCGCCTCCCGGGATGACGCCATTCGCGAAGCACAGACCGTGGCCTGCGGCCCGCTGACCCAGGGCATGAACGATCGCATAGCCTGCAGCCGGGTGCCCCCGGTCACCACCCGCTGCCGCACGTTGTGAGCTCTCCCCGAGTTCGTTTCCCCCATCCACTGAGTCTTCTGGTCGGCTGCGTGCTGCTGGCAGCCGTACTGACCTGGGTCCTTCCCGCGGGGCAGTTTCAGCGGCGGGAGGATCCGGCGACCGGCCGGAGCGTCGTCCTCGCCGGCACCTATGCGCGGGTGGAGCAGCATCCCGTTGGTCCCTTCCAGGCTGTCGTAGCAATACCGCGCGGAATCGTCGATGCGGCCTCGGTCATCGCGCTGGTCTTCCTCATTGGTGGCGCCTTCACGGTAGTGGAGAGGACCGGCACGCTGGGCCGGGTAGTCGGAGGGCTGGCTCAGCGGGTGAGCCGCCGGGGGCTGCTGGTTATCCCGATTGCCGGGGTGGCCTTTAGCCTCGGCGGGATAATGATGCAGATGCAGGAAGAACTGATCGCCTTCGTACCGGTGCTACTGCTCCTGGTACGTCAGCTCGGGTTCTCTCCGGTCGTGGCCGTCGCGATGAGCCTGGGAACCGCGGCCGTGGGAGCCGCCTTCAGTCCGGTGAATCCCTTTCAGGTCATTATCGCCCAGAAGGTAGCCCAGCTGCCGCCGGCGTCGGGCCTGGGTTTCCGCGTCGCATTTCTGATTCCGGCTCTGGTCATTTGGATCGCGGGCACCATGTGGTACGCTCAGCGCACCCGCCGCCAGCCGGACCTTCCTCCGGCAGACCGAAGGGTCCCGCTGGATTGGCGAGATCTGGTGATTCTGGTCTCCATTCTCAGCGCCTTCGCCATCTACATCTATGGAGCCCAGCGGCTAGACTGGGAATTCGATCAGCTCTCCGCGCTCTTTTTCGTTGTGGGAATTCTTGCGGGCGTGCTTGGCCGGCTGGGTCTGGAAGGCACAGCCGAGGCCTTTGTGGATGGTTTCCGATCCATGGCATTTGCCGGATTGCTGATCGGATTTGCCCGGGCCATCTACGTGGTGCTGAACGAGGGACAGATCGTGGACACCCTGGTAAACGGTATGTTCACACCCATCGCCGGCCTGCCGGCTACTCTCTCGGCCGTGGCCATGATGGTGCTACAGGCCGCGATTCACCTGCCGGTGTCGAGCACCAGCAGCCAGGCCGTGCTTACCATGCCATTGCTGGTCCCGCTCTCCGACTTGATAGGTCTTCCCAGACAGGTGACGGTCCTGGCGTATCAATACGGAGCCGGGTTGTGTGAAATTCTCACCCCGACGAACGGCGCACTAATGGCCATGCTGGCTGCCGCCGGAGTCCGCTACGAGGACTGGCTGAAGTTGGCCGTGCCGCTGCTCGGCCTGCTTACCCTTTTGGCGGGAGCCGGGGTAGTACTCGCCACGGTGTTACGCCTCAGCTGACCCCGCTCAGGTTCTCCAGGACTTTCAGATCGGCCACGCCGACGTGACGCGATCGCTCACTTCCGCCCTGAAAGGCTATAATCGTGGGGATTCCCCGGATCCCAAATCGTGACGCAGTGAGGGGGTTCGCATCGGTATCGAGCTTTAGAACCAGGACGTCGCCGGCGCGCTTCTGGGCAAATTCGTCCAGGGTTGGAGCCATCATTCGGCAGGGGCCGCACCAGTCGGCATAGAAGTCCACCACCACCGGCACCGCCGAGCTGCTGATGGTTCGCTCAAAGTCTTTGTCCCCTACCTTCTGGGGTCGGTCCAGCCGTAGCGGCTTGCCACACTTGGCGCATTTAGGCCCGGCCGTCAGCCGAGCAAGGTCAACCCGGTTGGCGGCAGAGCAGAACGGGCAGGGAACGATGACCGGCCGAGCCGAGGGAATGGTAGTACTCGTTGTCATGGGTGCACCTTCCTGAATATTCCAATACTCCCCAAGTTTAGCCCGTGGCGGGCAGCAGGCAACTCGACTGTGCTCGGACCTGTGGCTGAAAGCCCCCGCACTGCGTGACCACCTTCACAGACAGGAACTGCAGGCGTGGCATTAGTGTTGCTGACAGGCGGAGAGGAGTCTCCCATCGGGAGGACGGTACCTATGAGCGAGCTGACCATTCGAGACATGGAACAGGACGAGGACTTCGCGGCCTGGTTCTCGGAGATGCTCGAGCAAGAGGAGGATCCCGCCGGCTGGTCCAGCACGCTCGATGAGCGCTACCTCATTCTCAGCAACGAGATCGGCGACTGGATCGGGGGCCTCCGCTTCTGGCTGCGTGGCGGCGTCGCTCACCTGGTCGACGTGGTAGTGCTGCCCCAGGAGCGGCACCGGGGTCACGCCCACCGCCTTCTATCCGCCTTCGAGCAGCGCGCAGTCGAGTCGGGCGCGCATGTGGCCGAGTTCTGGACCGATGACGCCCGATCCGAGGGTCTGCTGGCAGCCCTGGGATGGCGGCGGATCTTCACCCGCGACGGCTATATCGGGCAGCGGACCTGGTCATTGATGGAGAAAGCGCTCAGCCCGAAGGAGGAGTAACCCCCCACCGCAGTGGCACTCGCAGCACCAGCAACACTATCTTTGATGGCTGGTCGCATCTTACTGCGTTGTCTTCTGTTGTAGAAGGTACTTCATGGGCATCGTTACCGACCCCGCACGAGAGCTGCACTCGAAGATCGAGGTTCTCGAGGACCTGGAGGACACCGTCCGTGAGCTCATGGAGGTTCACGAGCGGAAGCGCGAGCTCTGGTTCCCGGTCGACCTGGTAGGCCCGGCACCGGACGAATGTCCCGACACCCACCTTGCCGCTCTGCAGGCCAGAGCAGCGGGCATCCCTGATCCCGCCCGTGCCGCGCTGGCGCTCAATCTCCTGACCGAAGAGGGTCTCCCCCACTTTCACCGGCTGCTCGCTGTATACCTGGGGGACGACAGCTTCTGGCGGAGCTGGAACAATCTGTGGACCGCCGAGGAAGACCGGCACGGCCAGGTGCTCCACGACTACGCCAGAGATACCCGGCTGCTGCAGCAGCGGAAGCTCGAGGAGATGCAGTTCGAATATCTCCGGGCTGGTTTCCACCCCGAATGGGACCGGGATCCCTATCGCGTCTTCGCCTACACCACGGTGCAGGAACGAGCGACGCAATTCTCTCACAGTGAAACGGGAAAGATCGTTGCCGAGTACGAGCCGCAACTCGCCTCCATTCTGAGCCAGGTGGCCAAGGAGGAGGCGCGGCACTACACGTTCTATCGCACGGTCTTTGGTGAGATTCTGAAGCGCGATCCGGATCAGGCTCTCCACTCCGCTTCATTCATCCTGCCCGCCATTGATATGCCGGGAGTCACCATGCCCGGCTTCAGGGAGCTGGCCGACGTGATCCGCCGGGCGGGGATCTACGGGCCTCGAGACTACCTGCGCATCGTGCAGGAGCAGATCAGGTACTGGAGGATTGAAAGTCTCGAGGGGCTGAACGAGCTGGGCCGGAAGGCTCAAGAGAAGATCATGGGTATCCCCGCGCGTCTCAAGCGCATCGCCGAGCATATGGAAACCCGCAGCAAGAGCAAGACATTCAGTTTCGAGGTTGTGTTCAACCGCGAATTCGCGATGGAATGATCGGCCGGGTTACCTGGCGCATCCCTGTTTTGCTGGTGTTTGTGTTCGCGGGCTGCACCGGAACGGGCAGCTCCAGCTCGCGCTCAAAACACGAGAGCGAGCTCTCTCCCGATGAGCGTGACGCTCGAGCTCTCGGACGGGAAATATTCGAATTGCTTGATCGAGCGGTCGACTACCGAGGTTCCCACCGGGGACGACCGCCGGGGACCCTGAAGCAGATGGGCGCCGAAAGCCTCACGACTACGACGGTTCGGCGGATCGTCAATGTCCAGCGGGAGCCGGTTGTTACCGTCCGATTTCGCCAGCCGGGAGGCCGCGAGATCCTCTCCTGCTGGGGGGACAGCAAGATTCTGGAAGACGCGTCGGTCAACGGACGGTACACCCTCATGTGCACCGCCAGCTCTGGCGCCCAACGTCAAATGGAGGTGGTGACCTCGGGCGAGCCCTGAGTCCGAACTCCCCCTCCATGAACCTCACCACTCTCGATACTGCCCTCCGCACTCTCGTCATCGTAGCCCTGGTGTACGCCTCGATCGTGGCCCTCACGTCGTGGGGAGTCCGAAGCCGCCGGATTAATCCCTTTGGCGCCTGGCCCCGCGTCGTCCGCCGGGTCAGCGATCCGCTTCTCCTCCGATTGGAACGCCGGGTTATTGCTGCTGGCGGCAGCCCGCAAACCGCCCCTCTGTGGCTGCTCGGTCTGGTCATCGCCGGTGGGCTGGTTCTGCTCAGCCTGACACACTGGGTCATCGGAATGGCGGCAGGGGTGTCTCTGGCCATCCGAAGCGGCCCCCGGATCTGGCTGCGCCTCTTGGTGAGCGCCCTCTTTACCCTCCTGATGGCGGCGCTACTGATCCGGGTCATCGCGTCGTGGTTCGGGATTGGGCCCTACAACCGGTGGATGAGACCGGTCGTGACGCTGACCGGCTGGCTGATCGATCCGATCAGGAGAGTGCTCCCTCCCTTTGGGATGATCGACTTCAGCCCCATGGTGGCCTGGCTAGTGCTCTATCTCGTCCGCGGGTTTGTGCTGGGGCTGATCTGAGCCCGAATTGACTCGATGCTGTCCGTCGGTTAATTTGAGTTAACAATTGAGCCCGTGGCGATTTGCGCTGATTGCGGCCACGTAAAATAAACCGCTAAAACGCATATCCTGAGGCGTTTTGGCCTCAGGTTTTTTGTTTGGGAGGTCTTCTGACCACCGTCGCCCATCCCCCGGCAGTAACCCCAGGCAGCTTTACCCCGCCCCGAACCCGGGAGAGTCGCCTCCGCGAGCTGGTACCCCTGCTGCAGCGGCGCATTCTGGTACTGGACGGGGCGATGGGCACCATGATCCAGAGCTACCAGCTGGGCGAGCAGGACTACCGGGGCGACCGGTTTGCCGGCTGGAGATCGGATCTCAAGGGCAATAACGACCTGCTCTCGTTGACCCAGCCCTCGATCATTCGGGCTATCCACGCCGCCTACCTCGATGCCGGCGCCGACATCCTGGAGACCAATTCGTTCAACTCGACCTCCATTTCCCTGGGCGACTACGGAATGGAGCAGCTGGTTTACGAGCTCAACCATGCCTCCGCCAGGCTGGCTCGCGAGGTGGCGGACGAGTTCGAGCGGCGCGCGCCCGATTCGCCCAAGTACGTGGCCGGGGTGCTCGGACCCACCAACCGGACCGCATCGCTCTCTCCTGACGTGAACGACCCTGGCTTCCGGAACGTTGGGTTCGACGAGCTGGTGGCCACGTACACCGAAGCGGTTCGCGGGTTGCTGGATGGAGGGGCGGACCTCCTCCTGGTGGAGACGATCTTCGACACGCTGAACGCCAAGGCTGCGCTCTTCGCTATCGAGTCGTACTTCGAGACGGCGGGGCTCAGGGTGCCGGTGATGATCTCCGGCACGATCACGGACGCGAGCGGGCGCACGCTTTCCGGCCAGGTCACCGAGGCGTTCTGGAACTCGGTGGCCCACGCTCGGCCACTCAGCGTAGGCCTCAACTGCGCTCTTGGTGCTCAGGCTTTGCGGCAATACGTCCAGGAGCTCTCCCGGGTGGCACCGACCTTCGTGAGCACTCACCCGAATGCAGGGCTTCCCAACGAATTCGGCGGTTACGACGAAACTCCGGAGCACATGGCCACCATTCTCCGTGAATTTGCCGAGAGCGGCCTGGTCAACCTGGTTGGTGGCTGCTGCGGCACCACTCCGGCGCACATCAAGGCCATTGCGGACGCGGTCGCCGGATTGCCTCCCCGCCTCCCCGCTTCCCCGCCTCCCCGCTTACGCCTCAGCGGCCTGGAACCGCTCACGGTGGGGCCGGAGACACTGTTCGTGAACGTGGGCGAGCGAACCAATGTCACCGGCTCGCGGAAGTTCGCCCGTCTCATTCTGGCCGGCGATTATCCCGCGGCGCTGGAGATCGCGCGGCAGCAGGTGGAGAACGGGGCGCAAATAATCGACGTGAACATGGACGAAGGAATGCTGGATTCCCAGCAGGCCATGACCACGTTTCTGCAGCTGCTGGCGGCGGAGCCGGACATCAGCCGGGTGCCGGTGATGATCGACTCCTCCAAGTGGTCCGTGATCGAGGCCGGGCTCAAGTGCGTGCAGGGAAAGGCGGTGGTGAACTCGATCAGCCTCAAGGAGGGCGAGGAAAGCTTCATCCATCAGGCCACCCTGGTGCGGCGATACGGCGCGGCGGTGATCGTCATGGCGTTCGACGAACAAGGGCAGGCAGACACGGCGGAGCGGAAGCTGGAGATCTGCCGGCGCGCGTATCACATCCTGACCGAAAGGGTGGGTTTTCCTCCCGAGGATATCATCTTCGACCCCAACATCTTTGCCATCGCCACCGGGATCGAGGAGCACAACAACTATGCAATCGAGTACATCGAGGCCACCCGGCGGATCAAAGCCGCCCTGCCCCATGCCCTGATCAGTGGCGGAGTGAGCAACGTGTCGTTTGCCTTTCGGGGGAACGATCCAGTGCGAGAGGCGATTCACTCGGTGTTTCTATACCACGCCATCGAGGCCGGTATGGACATGGGGATTGTGAATGCCGGCCAGCTCGGCATCTACGCCGACATCCCTTCCGATCTGCTGGAGCGGGTCGAAGACGTGGTGCTCAATCGGAGATCTGACGCAACCGACCGGCTCCTGGAAGTCGCCGACACGGTCAAGGGAAGCGCGGCGGCTCAGGGGGCCGACCTGGCCTGGCGGAACGCGCCGGTAGCCGAACGCCTGAGCCACGCGCTGGTCGAAGGCATTGCCGATTACATCATCGAGGACACCGAGGAGGCGCGCCGCCAGGCAGAGCGGCCAATTCACGTTATCGAAGGTCCGCTGATGGATGGCATGAACGTCGTCGGAGATCTGTTCGGCGCGGGGAAGATGTTTCTCCCCCAGGTGGTGAAGAGCGCACGGGTGATGAAGCGCGCGGTAGCCCACCTGATCCCCTACATCGAGGCGGAAAAGCAGACCCTGGGCGGCGACAGTGATGGCCAGTCCAGATCGAACGGCAAGGTTCTTCTGGCCACAGTGAAGGGCGACGTGCACGACATCGGCAAGAACATCGTCGGCGTCGTGCTCCAGTGTAACAACTACGAGGTCATCGATCTCGGCGTCATGGTGCCGTCAGCCCGGATTCTGGAGACAGCCCGCAAGGAGCAGGTGGATATCATCGGACTGAGCGGGCTCATCACCCCCTCACTGGAGGAGATGTCTTTCGTAGCCGGCGAGCTGGAGCGGGAGGGCTTCACCCTCCCCCTGCTGATCGGCGGAGCCACGACGTCTCGAGTCCACACTGCAGTAAAGATCGAGCCCCGATATCGGGGACCGACCGTCCACGTGGTCGACGCGTCGCGGGCGGTTGGGGTGGCTGGAAATCTGCGCAGCGACGAGCTGCGCCCCAACTACGTGGCTGCTGTAAAGGCGGAGTATCAGGAGGTCCGGACCCAGCGCGGAGATCGCAAGGCGGAGCAGCGGAAACAGGCATTGGCCGATGCTCGCCGGAATCGGCTGACGGTAGACTGGAGCGCTGCCGCTGCGCCCAAGCCCTGTTTCCTGGGCGTGAGACCGTTGCGGAACTACCCACTGCAGGAGCTGGTGCCGTTCATCGACTGGACGCCGTTCTTTCAAACCTGGGAGCTGGCCGGACACTATCCGGCCATCCTGGAAGACCCCACCGTCGGCGCCGCCGCCCGGAGCCTCTTCCGCGACGCCAATGCTCTGCTGCAGCGGATCGTGGATGGGCGGCTGCTCCAGGCCCACGCCGTATTCGGGTTCTTCCCGGCCAATAGTGTTGGCGATGATATCGAACTCTATACCGACGATGGGCGGGAACAGCGGAAAACGGTCATCCATACGCTCCGGCAACAGATGATCAAACCTCCCGGTCGGCCCAACCTGGCGCTGGCCGACTTCGTGGCGCCGCGGGAGAGCGGCACGGCCGACTACGTGGGCGCCTTTGCCGTCACCGCCGGGGCCGGGATCGAGGAGCTGCTGGCCCGGTTCGAGGCCGAGCACGACGATTACAGCTCCATTCTCACCAAGGCTCTGGCTGATCGTCTGGCGGAGGCCTTTGCCGAGCTGCTGCACCGGCGGGTGCGGACCGAGTTCTGGGGCTATGCCCGGGGTGAGTCACTGGATAACGAGGGATTGATCAAGGAGCGGTATCAGGGCATTCGGCCGGCCCCGGGATATCCGGCCTGTCCCGATCACACCGAAAAGCAGATCCTCTTCGACCTGCTCAACGTGGAGAAGCACGCTGGCATCAGCCTTACCGAGAGCTTTGCCATGATGCCGGCATCCTCGGTCAGCGGCTACTACTTCTGGCGGCCGGAGTCGCAGTATTTCGGGGTCGGAAAGATCGAGCGCGACCAGGTGGAGGATTACGCGCGCCGGAAAGAGCTGGACATCGCTGCGGTCGAGCGGTGGCTGGCGCCCAACCTGAATTACGAGCGATAGCATGCCGACGCTGCGCGATCTGATTGAGGATGGCCGGGTTCACGTGTTGGACGGCGCCATGGGCACCATGCTGTACAGCCGCGGCGTCTTCGTGAATGTGAGCTACGACGAGCTCAACCTGAGCCAGCCCGATCTGATCGCCGCCGTGCACCGCGACTATGTCGCCGCCGGCGCCGAGCTGATCGAGACCAACACGTTCGGCGCCAACCGGATCGCGCTCGCCCGCCACGGCCTCGCCGAGCAGGCCAAGGCGATCAACCA
>JBJMPB010000489.1:0-8690 GCA_045803455.1 Gemmatimonadales bacterium
GACCTCGGGCAGGCTCAGTGCCAGCCGGCGGAACTCCTGAGCTGTCACTGGCAGCGGGTCTCGCTACCGAGACCAGCAGCTCGAGCTTGCTAGGACCACTCGAGCTCGTCCGTCATTGCCCACGAGCTGCAGCATGATGGGAGCATTCTCACATTCAGCTCCTGGGGGATACACGAAGACCTGTGCCGTGTCGCCCCGCTGCTGGCCGGTCCGAGCCTGCATCCCGCGCTCCCATTGCGCCAGCGATCCCGCGTGGGCCCGCCCTGCGGTAAGAGCCCAGCTCACCGCGGCGGAGGAGGCCGATAGACGCTCGAGCCCGACTGAGTCGCGTTCCACGGCCGCGTGGATGTAGCGGCGAATCGGTTTGGCGTACTCGGTTCCGGGGAAGTCAGCGGAATACGGTTGCCAGACCAAGGCTCCCAGTCCAAGCCCCACCAGGCCAAGGCCAGTCAGATAGAGTGGCATCCTGCCGTTGATCATGGGGTCCTCCACGCATGACGGACGTCAGCCTGCTGCCTTGAATCTCTCTCGAATACGGCGGCTTACCAGGTAAACGATCATCGCTCCCCCGATCGGCAGCCCGATCAGGGTGCGGCGGTCGCCCCGGACCGCCGCGTTAATTACGTCGCCCGCCAAATTCAGGCTGATCACCGCCACCGCCAGGCGGTGACCCCAGAGTTTTCCCAGCCAGAGTCCGATGGCCGCGCCAGCGCAGGCCGCGGCGACCAGCAGCATGAGCGGCACGGCCCAGTGACCCATTGTTTGGAAGCCGGTGCGCGCACCGGGATTGAGCCGCCACAGCTGCTCGGACCACTTCCCCGGTATGGCCAATGCGAGCGCCGTGACGGCGCTCATGAGAGTACCGAAGGCAAAGAACAGCGCCAGCAGTACGAGGCCGGCCGGACGAGACGTTACTTCCGAAGCCCCGCCCGGCGCACGCGCACTCAGCCAGTCACCTCGCTGAAAACCAGAATCTTCCCGTCGGGACACACTCCCACCGGGCGATCTGACGTACGGTCGGCTTCTCATATCGATCAACGTGAAGAAAGCATGAGCTCGACCCCATCTCACGCTGGAGACTGATCCTGATTTATTCCCTTGGGCCTCCATTTGCAATGCTGAGCGCAGGGTCCTTGCTGCGCGCTCCCGGCTCCCAGCTCGCGACTCCCGACTCCCGACTCCCGACTCCCGACTCGCGCCTCGTGACTCGCGACTACTCTTGTGCAGGGCACCTCGACGGCGGCGTCTCCCGCGAGCATGACGATCTCCCACCAGGATTGGTCGAGCCGGGTGGCTCAGGGGGCAGCGGCGCTCGTTCTGGTCGCTTCCGTAGCCTGCGAGCACAGCTCTCCGGCTGAGCCGGAGCCACCCCAGGCACTGCCACCGGTCTCATCCGGCTCACCGGTCCGGCTCACCTTCAATCGGGCGGATGACCGCACCCCATCCTGGTTGCCGGATGGTTCGGGCATCATCTACTCGAGCGAGCGACAGGACCGCAGCGATCGCGATCGCTGCCTCAATGTTCTTCCTGCCGCCGGCGGTACCATCTCGGCGAGCTACTGTCAGTACAACCCCATACACGACGACTCCACCGACCTCATGGAATCGCCCGCACAGCATGCCGACGGGCGGCTCTTCTATCACCGAATTATTTCCTGGGTAGGTCAGCAGAAATTGGGTGCCTCGGCGCTGGTCGTGGGAACCCGGGAAAACCCCTTGCAGGCCACGTTGGTCCAGCCACTCCCTTACACGGCTCCGAATGGGAGGTTCCATTCCAGCATTCGGACCCCGCAGTGGATTGGCCGGGACAGTCTGCTCTATCTGGCCGAGCAGCTCTTCTACGAGGGATCCACCTTCCTTCCCGACACATTCTACACCGGGCTGGACGCCGCCATTCTCGATCTCTCCGGAGGCACACCGCGGGTGGAGGTCATACCGGGTACCGATTATGCATCAGGGGTGGCACTAGGTGAGGATAGTCAAACCATCTACTACACTCTGGGTGGTGACTCGCGGGTATACCGCCGGTCGCTTTCGAGCGGCGAAGTTACCATCCTCTATGATTTCGGCACCGGTACTATTGTGCGTGACCCCCAGGTTCGTGGCACGCGCCTCGTCGCCGTGGTCGGAGGGAGCGTGCTCTATCGCTTCGAGGATGCTCACGGAAACGTGCAGCGCGACGAGGGCGGAGACCTGATGTTCGTTAACCTGAGCGACGGGAGTAGCCGTCTCTTCCGGGGCGACTCCGTCCTCTTCCGCCATCCCATTATCTCACCCGACGGCTCCCATGTAGTGGTCGAGGTGCAGCCCTTCGCCCCGGTGCACGGCGAGCCGGACTCGGACTTCAACGCGCCCAATCATCGAGCCGACCTCTGGCTCTTTGCCATGTAGCTGACTAGACCTAAGGCTAGTTCCACGGCGACTAGCGACTACCGCCTTTCCCCTACAAATTCCCTTTTCCGATCCAGGCTCCGATACTGTATCGCCTCGCTGACGTGGGCCGTCGTGAGCTCGGCCGACCCTGCCAGGTCAGCTATGGTGCGGGCGATCTTGAGCACCCGATGATAGGCCCGCGCCGAGAGCCCCAATCGAGTCACCGCCTGTTTGAGCACCGCTTCGACGGCTTCACTCAATCGGCAGTGGCGACGCAGGTCGCGCGCAGTCATGTGCGCATTGGCGTGGACCCCGCGCTGCCCCTGAAACCGCGCGCGCTGAATGGCACGAGCCCGCTCGACTCGGATTCGAATAGCCGCGCTGCTCTCGTCGGATTGGGTTCCGACCAGATCGCCGTACGCGACGGCGGGGACCTCGAGATGAATGTCGATCCGGTCGAGCAGCGGACCCGAGATCCGGGAGCGGTAGCGCTCGATCGACAGCGGCCCGCAGCTGCAGGAGTGGACCGGATCTCCGAGATACCCGCAGGGACAGGGATTCATGGCTGCGGCCAGCATGAAGCGAGCGGGATAGGTGAGACTCACGGCCGCGCGACTCAAGGTGACGACGCCGTCTTCCATGGGCTGCCGCAGCACCTCGAGCACGTTCCTCCGGAATTCCGGCAGCTCGTCGAGAAAGAGCACGCCGCCGTGAGCCAGGCTGACTTCGCCCGGGCGTGGGGAAGAGCCGCCCCCGATCAGGCCGGCATCGCTGATGGTGTGGTGTGGTGCCCGGAAGGGACGAACGGTGAGGAGCGATTGCCCGGACGCCAGCGTGCCCGCGACACTGTGGATCTTGGTGGCCTCGAGCGCCTCCTCCAAGCTCATGGAGGGAAGGATGGATGGGAGGCGTCGGGCCAGCATGGTTTTCCCCGCGCCTGGGGAGCCAAGCAGCAGAATGTTGTGGCCGCCGGCTGCCGCCACTTCCAGGGCTCGTTTGGCGGCGGCCTGGCTCCGGACATCGGCGAAGTCGGCTTCGTCCGATGCGCCCGAGCTCATGAGCGTGGCTACGTCGGCCCGAGCCGGAGGAATGGGATTCTTGCCGAGCAGGTGGCCACACACCTCGAGCAGGCTGCGCGCGCCGCAGACCTCCAGTCCTTCGACCACGGAGGCCTCCGGGACATTGGCGTGAGGAACGAGAATGCCGCGGAATCCGGCCGTGCGGGCCGCCAGAGCCATGGAGAGAGCGCCGCGAACCGGGCGGAGATCTCCCTCGAGCCCGACCTCGCCCAGCACCATATGCTGCCTGAGGCCGTCTTCGGGAAGCTGGCCGCTGGCCACCAAAATGCCGAGCGCTATGGGCAGGTCGAAAGCCGAGCCGTCTTTGCGAATGTCGGCCGGGGCAAGATTGACGGTGATGCGACGGAGCGGAAAACAAAAGCCCGCATTTACCAGCGCCGCACTCACTCGTTCCCTGCCCTCCTTTACCGCGCCGTGGGGCAGGCCAACTGTCGAGAAAGAGGGCAATCCGTTGGTAATGTCCACCTCGACATCCACTGGATAGGCGTCGATGCCGAGGACCGCCGCAGAACCAATTCGGGCCAGCAAGGGTCGGAACGCGTTATAAGGAAAGAGGAACCGCAAGGTAGCCCGGCCTCCATCAAGGCCAGGTACCCCGCTGGCGCATCTGTGGACCGATTCGTGCAGCAATTTTCAGTGGGTGTCGGTTTCGGCGCCGCTCAGACCCCGTACGGCGGAGTACCCCCAAGCCCGCCGCCGCGACGAGGTGCTCAGATCCGGAGTCATACATGAGTCGGTGGTTCTGCGCTGTCCTTCTTCTGGTGGTGGGTACCGGCGCCTGCGCGGCGCCGCGGGCCGCCGGCGCGCCGCTGGCCCCGTTGGGCCGTTCCTGGGCGGTTCCTACCCTGGGACTCTACCAGCAGTGGTGGGAAAAGACGGTCGCCTGCTCCGGCAAACCGGGGAAGATGACCGACGTGGCCTTCTACGCGGTGGATGCTCCGAGTGGCGCAATCGAGCTGAACGGCGAGATGGCCCATGCCTGGTGGGTGCGCGAGGGCAACCGGATTTACCTGCCTGCCAGTGCCCTGGGCGAGGAGTGGCTGGTCCGCCACGAGATGCTTCACGCCCTGCTCCAGCGCGGGAGCCATCCGGCCAGCGTCTTCGTCGAGGCGTGTCATGTTGCCTCAGCAGCGGTATGGCGCGACTCCAGTCTGGCGGTGGATCCGGGGAATCCGCACGGACGTTAAGCTCGGGCGGCCTCCATCTTGCTGCCCTTTGATGGTGACTTCTGTACACGGTGTTTCCCATCCTTTGGGGGAATGCATCCAGCAGACCTTCTCGCAATTCGCGGGAGCTAATCGGCATGAAAGGACCCTCCGCTAAGGCCCGCTGGGGTGGGCTCATAGCGATCCTCGCACTCTCCATTTTGACTGGAGGATGGCTGCTTCGCCGGAAAGCAGCGCCGGAGGGTACCGTCTACCAGCAAGCCCGCCTCTTCGAAAACGTCGTCGGCTCCATCCACAGCCACTATATCGATTCCATCGGCGAGGGCGACCTCTACCAAACCGCCGCCAAGGCCCTGGTTGCCTCCCTGCACGATCCTTACGCCGAGCTGCTTACCCGGGAGAGCTACCGCCAGTATCAGCGGCAGATGTCCGGCACCGAGGTCGATGTCGGCCTGACCGACGGAACCGGCCTCGGGAGCGCTCGGGGCGCCTTCGCCCCCGGCGATGTCATCCTGAGCATCGATGGTAAGAACACGGCCGGCTGGTCGGCCCGCCGGCTGGAAGAGGCACTTGCGGGTGGCACCGGAACCACGGTCACCGTTCTGGTTCGACCCTGGGGCTCGAGCACACCTGTGCTGCGGCGACTTACCCGCACCGTGGTTCACGTCCCAGCCGCGTCCGAGGGCGTGTTCCTGGGATCCGGGGTCGGCTACATCGAGCTCCGCCGCATCAGCGATGGAGCGGCAACGGAGCTGCGCCAGGCGGTCAACCGGCTGGTCAACGAGGGGATGACCTCACTGGTGCTGGACCTTCGCGGCGATCCCGGCGGGCTGATCAATGAGGGTGTCAAGGTCGCGAGCCTGTTCCTCCGCCCGGGCGACACAGTGGCCATCTCCGAGGGACGCTCACCCGAGCACTCGAAGGTGTATCTGGCCGGTTTATCCGGCGGATGGCACGACCTGCGTGTGGCGCTGCTGGTCAATCACGGCACCGCCAGCTCGGCGGAGCTGATCGCGGGCGCCCTCCAGGATCACGATCGCGCCGTTGTGCTGGGCACGCCGAGCTTTGGCAAAGGCGTGCTGCAGACCACCTATCCTCTGGGCGATGAGATCGCGATCAAACTGACCACGGCCCGCTGGTACACCCCAAGCGGCCGTACGGTGCAGCGGCCCCGTCCCGACGGAGAAGGGGCGGTGGGCAACCGGCCTCCGTCGCTGATGCCGCGGCTCTTTCACTCGGATGCCGGACGCGCCATTCCGGACGCCAGCGGCATCCTGCCCGATCTGACCATTCGCGGAACCCCACGATCCGACGCGGAGCGGGCACTGCTCTCCGCGCTGGGTGAAGACATCGCGCAGTTCCGCGGCGTGCTCTCGGACTACGGTGAGGACGTTCGCAAATCACCCGATGCACCGAAGTTCCAGTCGTTCCGGGTTACCGACGAGATGCGAGAAGACGTGTATCAGCGGCTGCAGCAGATCGGTCTCGAGCTTCCCCGCCCCACCTATGACAACGCTTCAGCTTATATCGACGAGCAGCTGGGCTATGAGATCACCCGGGCGGTCTTCGGCCCCGTTGCCGAAGCCCGGCGTCGCGCCCTGTCCGACCGTCAGATGCAGACAGCGGTGCGGCTGTTGCGGCGGGCCCGAACCCAGGATCAGGCGATTGCGATCGCTGCGGCTGAGCGCGCCCGGGGAATGGCGCGCTAGATCTGAGTCCGGACGGTGACTACCGTCCCCTCGCCCTCGGTGCTCTCCAGCTCGACTCGACCTCCCCAGCTCTCCACCAATCGCTTTACGATGGCCAGGCCGAGCCCGGCGCCGCTCGTGGTGGTGGAGAATCGCGGCTCGAAGACGCGAGGCACCAGTTCAGCAGGAATGCCCCTTCCATTATCCGAGACTCGAACCATTCCGGGTCCGGCCCGCACATCGACCACTGACGCGCCGGCGTTTCGCGCATTCTCCAGCAGATTCACCAGAACCTCCTTTACCTCGTCGCGCCGGGCAGCCGCAAAGGCGTTCGGTTCGGCCGTCAGTCTCACCGAGCAAGCTTCCTCCGACAGTCGGTAGAGCTGCACCACCTCTTCCGCCGCCGAGCCGAGATCTATTTTCTGCAACGCCTGGTCTTGTAGGGCCGGGGCGGCAAACCGGCTGAAGGCCCGCGCGATGGTATCGAGTCGGTCGATCTCCGCCAGGATGCGATCCGCGGTCTCATCC
This sequence comes from Gemmatimonadales bacterium, assembly GCA_045803455.1. GTDB lineage: Bacteria > Gemmatimonadota > Gemmatimonadetes > Gemmatimonadales > GWC2-71-9 > CAVVWJ01. The sequence goes on from JBJMPB010000489.1 coordinate 6,835, forward strand.
AGCGTCCGGTCAAAGTCGGTGCGGCGGTCACGGTAGACTCGGCGGAGGTGCTGCATGCCCAAGCGCATCGGCGTGAGCGGATTCTTGATCTCGTGCGCCACCTGGCGGGCCATTTCGCCCCAGGCCAGTACCCGCTCGGCCCGGGACACTTCGGACACGTCATTGAGCGCGAGCACTGCCCCTCTGAGCTGAGGACCGAGGGAGGCCAGCTGCAGCGCAACCCTTCGTCCCCTCACATCCAGCTCGACTGATCCATCGGTGTTGGGATTCATCAGGAAGCGGCTGACCGCGGTGGCGAGCGGGCTCCACTCGGACCCGAGCCGGTCGAGGAAGGGCTCGCCTTCCTGAAGATCCACCCCGAGCAGATCCACCGCCTGGTCATTGGCGATGAGCACGCGGCCGGCGGGATCGACCGCGACTACCCCGGTGGCGACGGTGGCGAGCACGGTGGCCGTTCGCCGGCGCGCTTCCTCGAGGGCGTTCTGGCTGGAGCGGATGTCTGCCGCCATACGCTCGAAGGCGGCGAACACCGGCTCGAATTCGAGCGGCGGACGCTCCGAATGAGATGGCATCGGCTGGCCTTTGCCCAAGGCCAGAGCAGAACGGCGGAGATCCGCCACGGGTCGGGATAGCGTGCGGGCTGCGATCTGCGCGCTGCTCAGCGCGGCGGCGACGCCGGCCAAAGTCGCCAGGAGGAGAACCAGGGCCAGATCCAGCTGGCGAACCCCGAGTGACACATCGTCGGCCAGCTGCGGCGTCGCCAGCACGGCGGTCTCGTCCGGAGAGCCCGGCCGTACCACCCGATAGCCGATGCGCTCCGCCAGCTCGGGGATGAAGCCTTCGCGGGTGACCTCGACGTCGCCCTCCAGAGCCAGCCGCGCGAAGGCCCGGGGATCCATCAACTGGCCCATGATGCCGAGATCTTCCAGAATGCGGTTGCTGGTTCCGGTCAGCACTCCGCCTTGATATAGCGCCAGGTCGGCATCCAATCGGCGGCTTAAGCGGATCAGGCGATCAGGACGTGGAGTCTCCGTGCGGAATGCGCCGCCTCCGGCAACGACTGCATCCCGCAGAGTTTGAGTGATGAGCAAGTCCCGGCTCCGTTCCACCTCGTTGCCCAGCCGAACGAAGCTCCAGGCGGCGAATCCCACGGCGGGCACGATGAAGAATGCGCCCAGGGTAAAGGCCAGGCGCACCCGGAAAGATCGGCCAAGGCTGCGCCAGCGCGGCGGGGCCGGCCTCACTCCAGCTATCAGTTCGGCTACGAACCAGAGGAGCGCGAGCACGGCGGCATCGAGCAGTACCACAAGCACGCCGCGGACGAACAGCGGGACCGGAGCCCGAAGGTCCACCGTGGCATGAACCACCCGGGCCGTCCCCGTCAGCAGCAGGGGGAAGTCGCTCCGCAGGATCCAGCCCTCCCGTCGCCAGCGGCTTGGCGGCGGCTGTGCTGCAGGTGAGGGCGAGAGGGACAGGGTATACAGGGGGACACTGCGGCGGGTCGGGTCGAGCAGACGTCCGAGTCGCCCCGGCAGAACGAGCTCGGATCGGGGCCCGACCAGCGCAGTCATGACCTCTTGGGGAGTGAGTCGAACCAACAGGAGGTTATGCACTCCGGGGGTTCGAAGGATCTGAGTTACCCGAATGCTGTCGCTGGGAGCGAAACTCCGGATCGCGGCGGCCAGGAGCGAATCGGGCACATCCAAGGATTCGAGCACCAGCTCGTCCCGCAGCTCGCCCGACGGGGACCACAGCGCCAGGTTGGCCGGATATCCCTGGTCTTCCAGGGCTGACCCATGCCAGATGGCATACAGCTCGGATGCGTTTACTGGCGGACGCGCAAGCCACGCCTGCTC
>JBJMPB010000564.1:0-6465 GCA_045803455.1 Gemmatimonadales bacterium
CAGGAGTCGATGATGCAGGCCATCCACTCCACCCGTCCCGGCGGGCACGTTGGTTTCGTCGGGGTGACTCACGGGGTGCAGCTGCCGGGCATGGAGCTGTTCTTTGCCGAAGTTCATCTGCTCGGCGGCCCTGCTCCGGTCCGGGGTTATCTCCCCGAGTTGATCGATCTGATCTGGAAACGAAAGATCAACCCAGGAAAGGTCTTCGATCTGACGCTGCCGCTCGATCAGGTGGCCGAGGGTTACCGGGCGATGGACCAGCGCAGGGCGATCAAAGCCCTGCTGCTGCCCTGATAGCAACTCTGCTAGTCATCCTGAGCGCAGCGAAGGAGCCGGAACTCAAGGCCTGACGACCGCCTGAGGTCTGGCCCCTTCGCTTTGCTCAGGGTCCTACCGATGTCCATGGATGAAGTCCTTCGTCGTCTCCAAATCACAACGCACCTGGCCAGGGCAGAAGGTTCGCAGTTTCCTTGTCCCCCGTGACATCGCACGAGATGCGATCACGACCCGCATGCCCGAGGAGGTGCCCGATGAACGCCACGCTCACCCGTCATACTTCCATTGCCCTGGTGCTCCTTGTTGCTGTGGGCCTGCCGAGAGCCGGCTCGGCGCAATACCGCCTGCCCACCATCGTTAGCGCGGATAAGGCCGACAGTCTGCATGATTCCGCCGTCCAGTTCGCTCAGACCGGCCGGTGGCATGAGGCGGCGCGGCTCTATCGCCGGTCAGCGGAGTTCCGCGCGGTCGAGGATCCCATCGGGCTCCAGTGTCTGACGGAGGCGGCGGCGGTGGCCTACGCCGCCGGTGACCGCTCCGCGGCCCGGAGCGACATGGCCCATGCGGCTGAGCGTGCGCTCGCGCGAGGGGATATCAAGTCAGCGGCGATGGCCTATCTCGACGCGGCCTGGATCGCGCAGGAACAGAAGAACCCGGACCGGGTCCGAGAATGGGGCCACCGTGCCGAGATCCTGTCGTACTCGCCGCTCCTGAGTGAAACCGACCGTAACGCAATACAGCGACGGATCGAGCGAGTACCAGGCGTGACTCGGTTGGTGATTGGAAAGCGGGGTTAACGGGTAAGCGGTAAGCGGTAAGCGGTAAGCGGTAAGCCATTAGCCGGAAGCGTCACACCTCATCCCGAGAGAAGCGAGGGATCTATCCAAGCTTCCTCGGGATGATTGTCTACTTTGGACTGCCCTTCGCCGGCCAAGACTTGATAATCCGGTCGAACAGCTCGGTGGGCTGATCCAGCTCGATGTTGGACGCGACGGCAACAGCGAGACCAGTCCGCGGATCGACCGCTAATCCAAACGAGCCGTTCCAGGTGCTCCCCAGCACCTGGGGCAGGCTGTCTTTGGTATCTAGCAGCCAGCCCCCGAGGGCTCGACCGGTAGGCTCGCCGGTCGCGGTCAAGAGTGCCGGGGCAAAGGCGCTGTCGCGATAGCGACTCTGGAGCAGGCGGCCGCTCAAGAGCGCCAGGGCGAAGCGTATCAGATCGCTTGGAGTGCCGAGGTAGTTCCCCGCCCCGATCGCCCAACTGGGGTCCACCGGATCGGCGTTCGCCGGTTCATCCAGCCGAGTGGAGGTCAGGTGAGCGTCGGTCCAAAGTCCACGCCACTGCTCGGTGTTGGTGTCGGTGCGCAGGATATAGTAGCGAGACCGACCCCGAATCACTTCGAAGACATTGTCCGGACGGGTCGCCCGCAGTCCAGCCGGTTGCAGAACGAGGTGCCTGAGCGCAGAGTCGTATGGCTCCGCGGTTGCGCCCTCGATGGCGCACGCCAGAAGGGTGTACCCCGCATTGGAGTAGGCGACCTTACTGCCGGGCGGAGCTTGCAGCGACTCGGCGACAAAGCGTCGGAGCGCGGCGTCGGTCGAGGCATAGTGCTCCCGATTGAAGAGATCTCGGAGATCCGAGGAACGGATGCCGCCCTGGTGCGAAAGCAGCTGCCTCAGCGTTACCGCCCACCGGCGCACACCGAATGCGGGACAGTGCGTTTGCACCGTGTCGTCGAGACTCAGCTTTCCCGCCTCAGCCAGCCGGAGCACTGCTGTCGCCGTGAGGAGCTTCTGAGTGGACTGGATCAGAAAGAGCGTTGCCGGAGTCACGAGGATCCCGTGCTCTAGATCGGCCGACCCAAAGCCCTGCGCCAGAACAACGCGACCATCGTATCCGACGGCGAGAGAAAGGCCGGGAATGCCATGCGCTCGCATGTACTCCCGCACCGCGGCGCTCACGTTCGGAGGAGCGTGTGCGGGCCCCACGGAGGGTTGTTGCGCAGCGGCGGTACAGGCGACGAGTTGCGGCAGGAACCAGAGTCGCAGGCGCACTCTTCCCTCACGGTGTGGATGAGGGTTGGATAGGCTCAGCGACGCTGGGGTTGTAAAGGGCGGTAAGATTTTAACTAGTTCTGCCGACCCGGAGAGTGAAGTCGCAGGAGGTAGAGGAACCAGCCAGGAAGGTTCCACCATCGGGGCCGTTCTCGGCCCACGTATTCCATCGTATGGTGCTTCTTGTACTCGTGCCAGGCGGCATACCAGTCCTGCCGCTCGGCCTCCCGGATGGCGCGTCGAGCAGCATGGGCCGCCTGCTGTGCCAACTCGGCATCGAGCCGATCCTGCCACATGCGAAGCTGGGGGTGTTCGTCTGCCTGCAAGGTACCTCGTGAGCAGGAGATGTCAGGAAGGATGGTGATACGGTGAACATACGCCTATTCACCCGCCAAGAGGAACTCGAGGCTTTGGCGACAGCCTGAGGTCTGGCCCTTCGCTTCGCTCAGGGTGACAAAATTCCGCCTTACCGCCTTACCGCCTTACCGGCAGCTCTAACCAGCTCCTGTTCGACCACCGGATGATGAGCGGCTCGCCCGCATCGGCGACAGTTTCGTCATTCACGCTCTTGCCCGTTCCATAGTTGATCTGCTGGCCCGGGCTCTTGTTGACGCCGAGCACCACAACGATGCGGCTGCCGGCCCGGCAGAGATGGCTCGCCAGACGGATGCTCTGGAGGTCGAGCACCTCGCGTTTGCCCGGCGTGAGCAGCCGTCGTTGGCTCACGTCGGCCACGTAGCTGGCGCGCGACTGATAGGGCGGCAGCTGGAGATAGGTCCCGTCTCGCCTCTTCTCGTAGATCGAGATCCCGAAGTCGAAGTCGCGCTTATTACTCACGACCTCGAGGTGACTCTTGAACAGGCCGCTGATTTCGCTGGCCCGGGAGAGTGGATCGCTCACGTACACAAGTGAATTCAAGGTGTAGATCGCACTGTCCTGGACGCCGCCGCCGGGCACGATCAGCGCGCTGTCGGATCGGTCGCGGAGATCCACAGTGAGCGTCACCGAGGAGTCGCGGGCGGGGCGCTCAGGTTGGAGACGGTAAGTTGACTCGGTGTGCTCGGCGCTCAGATAGAAGCGGAGTCTCGCGTTCGACATCGCCGATACGGATGGCGCGTGTTTCCACTGATTGGCGCCGATCACCTCGTAGTTGATCCGATCACCCAGAAGTGTCGGTCTCGGCCCACCCTTCAAAATCCAGTCGAACCACGGGTATCTCAACTCGGCGATGATATCGATCCGGGCGACCGGATCGATCTCGTACCCGCTGATGGTGGTCGTAGTGTCGGCCAGCGCATTCACCACGCCGCGCTGGGCATCGAAGTGCCCGTAGGGGCCGACCACCAGGTAGTCCCGGGCGTGAGGGCTGTAACGGTAGTGCTCGGTCAGGTAGTGCATCGCGGCGCCTGGGCCGCCGAAATAGTAGCCCGCGGTCTGCAGCACGGGGATCTTGATCCGGGCAAACTCTTCCTTATATGGAATCATCGCCTGCCAGTACCGGTCGTAGGACGGGTGCGCGATCCACTGGTGCCAGACCGGATTGGGCGTGCCGTCGATCTTGTCCAGCTCGCGATAGGCTCGGCCGTCGGCATACCAGCGGTTGTACAGCCGGTTCCAGCGGTTCTGGTCGTTGTAGGTGCTGTCGTCCAGCCACTTGTTGTCGGTGGTGTAAAACGGCCAGGGATAGACGAAGTTCCAGACGATGTTGCCCTCCATCGGCACGTCAAGACCTGGTGCGACCGGCGCGCCCACCATGATCGCCTTGAGCGCCGGAGGGGCGCGCTTGGCCGCGCTCCAGGGCGACATCCCCGAGTAGCTGCCGCCGTACATCCCCACCTGCCCGTCGCTCCAGGGCTGCCGAGCGATCCATTCGATCACGCTCACCGCGTCGGCGCCGTCGTGAACGTAGGGGACGGGCTGGTCCGGGCTGCAGGCCTTGCCGCGGGTGAACCCGATCACGGCGGCGTAGCCGTTGGAGGCATTCCGCCTGAGGTCGAAGGGGAGAGTCGTAGTGTCGGCGTAGATGGTGAACTGGAGCAAAGCCGGGAGCCGCGCTGGACCTTGTCGCGGCCGCCAGACGTCGGCACAGACGGTGGCTCCGTCCGGAGTCTTCACCCGTACCTTGGGTTGAATGACGTAGCGACGACTGTCGTCCTCCCGGATCAGCGGAGCGGCGAGGGCGCCGACCTCGCGGAAGATCTCCGCATTCTGGACGGCGCGGAGCCATGCGACTGCATCGGTAAGCGCGACAGTGGTGTCACGGGCGCCCTTCCCTGCCGGTCCCCAAGGTGTCTCCGGCGCCGGTGGCGGAGGGGCGCCCAGCGTGCGGATGACCAGCGCTGCCGCACGATCGTCCAGCCGGGCCAATCGCTCCCGGAATGCGCGAGCAAAGGCGTCGGCGAAAGGGACCGAAGAGTCGGAATGGAGCTTCTGGGCCCCAAGATAGATCTCATACCGAGTGTCGAGCGCGCGGGCTGCGGCCGTGGTGTCGCCCCTGGAAGACTGGACGCTGCGAAACTGTGACAGAGTGGCCCGGGCCTCGGCGGGGTGGCCGGCCAGGAGCTGGAGCCGAAACAGGTTGTCGAGCTGAGTCAGCTGGTTGCTGTCCCGGTAGACCGCGGCAGCCTCGGACGCCAGCCGCGCGACCGCAGCAGAACGGGTACTCGTGTCGGCGATGGAGGCAGCGTCAATGGATAGCGCCTGAGCCTCCAGCCGGCACGGCCGGAGAGGTGCCAGGAAGAGGGCCAAGGATAGTAATGGCGAGGAGATGAATTTGGTCATGTGGCTTGGACACCGGACATTGCCTGACAGTTGCTCGATCTCACTGCAGGCTCGCTATTCTTCCGGCGCAGTTGGAATATCGGGGTCCTGACTGGGCTCCTTCGCGCCGTAGTGATCAGCAAACTCGTCGCCGCTGAAGCCGTGAGTAAAGGTTTCCTTCATCTCCGGCAGCATCGTCCCGTTCCACTCATACCAGTCCCGCACCATTCTCCGATAGTCATCTCTCTGGCGGTCCTTCAGGTTGGCCTTCTCCAAGGGATCGGTCACCACGTTAAACAAGAACGTGTTGTCCAGTATCTTGAGGAACTTGAGGTCGCCGTCGCGCATCGCCCGCTGCGCGTTCGCCTTGTAGCGCCAGTACAGCTTACGCGGGATTACCGGAGCGTTCCCGGTGAGAATCGGCAGCAGGTTCATTCCGTCGGTGGGATAGGCCGGATCGGGGACAGTACCGGCGGCGGCGAGCAGCGTGGGGAGCCAGTCCATGCTCATGGCGACTTGATCGCTCGTTCGCCCCTGCGGTATGCGGCCGGGCCACGAGATCACCGCCGGAACCCGCAGCCCCCCTTCCAGTAACTCGGTCTTCTTGCCGCTGAAGGGCCAGGTGTCGGCGAAGCGCTCGCCGCCGTTATCACTGGTAAAGATCACGATGGTATTGCTGGTCAGCCCCCGGGCGTCCAGCGTCGCCAGCACCCGGCCGATCTGCCGGTCCATGGCCTCGATCATCCGCTGGTAGGTTGCCTGGGAGCCGCCGTCGAGGTGAAAGAGGCCCTTGCCCTCCGAGCTGAGCCGCCGGGACTCGGCCTCGTCACCCGGCGCCTCCCACGGCCAGTGGGGCGCGTTGAAGTGCAGGCTGATTAAGAACGGTTGCCGCGACTTCGCATATCCCTCGACGACTTCCACCGCGCGGTCGCCCAGCAGATCGGTGAGGTACCCCGCCTGATGAACCGGAACGTCGTCGTCCCAAAGATCGTCCCTCGCCTGATTGGCGTGCGTGTAGTAGTCGACCGCCCCGCCCCGGAAGCCGTAGAAATGATCGTAGCCGCTCTTGAGCGGGCTGAACTTCGGCAGCATGCCCAGGTGCCACTTGCCGATCAGGGTCGAGCTGTAGCCCACCTTCTTGAGCAGTGACGGCAATGTGGGATGCCCGGGCTCCAGCCCCACCTCAGGGTTGTTCGCCAGCGGCTCCTCGAGGCCGACTCGCAGCCGGTATTGATAGCGCCCGGTCATCAACGCCACCCGGGTCGCGGTGCACACGGCCGAGTTCGCATAGGCCTGAAGAAAACGTACCCCACGGGCCGCCAACCGGTCGACGTTCGGAGTCTTGAGATCCGGCCGTCCGTAACAGGCTACGTC
>JBJMPB010000606.1:0-2748 GCA_045803455.1 Gemmatimonadales bacterium
GACGGCTGTCCCGGAGCCGCTTCATGGCGGGCGTGGGGCTCTTGCTGAGCCTCTTCATCGTCATGGTGATCGTGGCCCAGTGGATCCCCAGCTTCGTGCTGAGTCCGTGTCAATGAAGGACGGGAAGGAAGGGAAGGACGGGAAGGACGGGAACGTGTGTCATCCTGAGCGCAGGGAAGGATCTGGTGAGCATGCATGACGGGCGGCCACTGACTCCACACGTCCTCTGGACCGCCTGGTCCTTCGAGCCGGCCGTCGTTATCGGCCTGGCACTCACCGGGTTCCTGTATCTCTTCGGGCTCAGGCGGCTGTGGCACAACGCCGGATCGGGACACGGCCTCCGCTACCGCGAGGCGCTGTTCTTTGGCCTGGGCTGGGCCGGCCTGGCGGTCGCACTGATCTCACCGCTGCATCGGATGGGGGAGGCGCTGTTCTCCGCTCACATGGCTCAGCACGAGTTGCTCATGGTGCTCGCGGCGCCGCTGCTGGTGCTCGGCCGTCCCATCGTTGCCTTCCTGTGGTCGGTTCCCATCTCCTGGCGGAGAAGCGCAGGAAGTCTTTCACTCCACTCCTCGGTGCAGCGCACCTGGCATCTTCTGACTCTACCGGCGGTGGCCTGGACCATTCACGCCATTACCATTTGGCTCTGGCACGTGCCCGCACTGTTTCAGGCGACCCTGGACAGCGATCTGATCCATACGGCCCAGCATCTGAGCTTCCTGGGATCTGCCCTGCTGTTCTGGTGGTCGCTGCTTCGGGTGCGTGAAGGCCGCCTTGGGCGACCTGCCGCCATCCTCTATCTCTTTACCACCGCGCTGCACACCAGCCTGCTGGGAGTTTTGCTGACGTTCAGTGACCGGGTCTGGTACCCGTTGTACCAGTCCAGCACGGCGCCGTGGGGGTTGACACCGCTGGAAGACCAGCAGCTTGCCGGGTTGATCATGTGGATTCCCGGAGGTGTGGCGTACCTGGTGGCGGCATTGGCGATCGCCGCAAGCTGGCTCCGGGCATCTGAGCGAGGCGTAGCCACCCCCGCGAGAGCCGGAGCCACCGGCGTTGTTGCGGTCATGCTCGCGGCGCTCACACTGGCAGGGTGTAAGCGAAGCACCGCCATGACGCCGGCTGCCGCCACCCAGATCACCGGCGGAATTCCGCAGCGCGGCGCACTGGCCATCCGGCAGTACGGCTGCGGCACCTGTCACACCATTCCCGGCATTCCCGGGGCGCGAGCCACCGTTGGTCCAGCGCTCGCCGGCATCAGCGGGCGGCCGTACATTGCCGGCGTTCTGACCAACACTCCCACCAACCTGATCCGGTGGATCCACCACCCGCAGCAGATCGACTCCCTGACGGCAATGCCCGACGTTGGGCTCACAGAGCCCGCCGCTCGGGACATCGCGAGTTATCTGTATACGCTCAAGTAAAAGGAATCTGATGAACGCAGCCAACGCCGGCGCCAGAGAGAAGAAGCCACTCCCGACGGTCCCCACGTTCCTCACGTTCCTCACGTTGCTCACGTTCCTCACCGCCTGTTACCGCTCTCCGGAGAAACAGCAGGAGCAGCTGCGCCAGGAGCTGAAGTCCTGGGATGCCACGGCTCGGCTGACGCATGAGCTTTCGGAGCGAGGCGCGCTTCCTGGGGTCTACCTGCGTCAAATATCGGAAGCCATAGAGCAGGGCAAACAGAAGGTGCGGCGGCAGGCGGCCAAGAGCGCCCAGTGAACAAGCTCCTCGAGATCGCACTCGGTCTGGTCACCGGGATAGGTGGATTTCTCGAGGCCGGATCCCTGGCGACCTCCGCCCAGGCCGGCGCCGCCTTCGGCTTTCAGCTGGTCTGGGCCATCGCCCTGGGCACCATCTGCATTGCCTTTCTGATCGAAATGGCGGGGCGGCTCGCGGCGGTCAGCAAGCACACCCTCCCCGATGCAATGCGCGAGCGCTTTGGGATCCGATTCTTCACCGTGCCTCTGGTTGTGGTGGTGCTGGTCTCCTTTCTGGTACTGGCCTCGGAGATCGGCGGGGTCTCCCTGGCCCTCCAGCTCGTTACGGGTATCCGCTTTCAGTGGTGGGCGCCGGTGGTGGCGCTCGCCATCTGGCTCCTGCTCTGGGCGCACAACTTCAGCCTGGTGGAGAAAGGCGCCTCTCTGTTGGGGTTGGTTACCCTCGTGTTCTTGGTGGGCGCTCACCAGCTGCACGCCCCGCTGCGCGAAATCGGCTCCAACCTGCTCCCCAGCCTGCCGCGGGAGGAACCAGCGAAATACTGGTTCACGGCTGTGAGCATTCTCGGTGCTTCAGTGAGCCCGTACTTGTTCTACTTCTACTCTGCCGGCGCCATCGAGGATCACTGGGATGAAGGCTACCTCGGCGTCAACCGGGTGATTGCCGGATTGGGGATGGGATTCGGCGGGACGATAGCGGTTGCGGTCCTGGCCTGCGCGGCCCTGGTGTTCCATTCCAGCGGGATTCAGGTCGACCGTTACGAGCAGATTCCCTTGCTGCTCGCCCAGCCTCTGGGCCACTGGGGATTCATTCTCTTCGTTGCTTCTCTTGGAATAGCCTGCTTTGGCGCAGCCCTCGAGATCGCTCTTCAGATCGCCTATCTGATCTCCCAGGGGTTCGGTTGGAAGTGGGGCGAGAACATCAAGCCGAGCCAGGCCGCCCGCTTCAGCTTGGTCTACACGGTGGCCATTCTCCTGGCCGGTCTGCTCATCCTGACCGGCGTCGATCCATTGAAGCTCACCGTGTTCT
>JBJMPB010000631.1:0-2753 GCA_045803455.1 Gemmatimonadales bacterium
ATAGCGTTGGGAGTTCTGGGCGTATGAGCGGGCCATCGACGGAAGCCCTCCGGTTTCCGGCGGTCCATGCAAGGGGGCCTTGGTTCAGGAGCCCGGTCACATGTTCAGCCATCCGCACGTCGATCCCGGCGACCTTCGGTGCGTATGTCCCTCACAAGCCAGAAGAACTCTCGGATCGCTTTCACAGCCTGTGGAGACATCGTCCAAACCCGGAGGCCCAGCCTCCTGGGACCGATCCGTCCTCGAAGCCTCAGAGCCCTTCGTCGGCCCTGATCCAGTCATAGGCCAGGCGAACCGTCCCCCGGCCGTAGACCCGCTCCAGGCGGCGGACCATAAAATGTCCCCGCGCCACCGCCTGGAAGTGATCCATGAAGGCCGCGTTGACCGCAGCACCGCCGAGCGCACCGAGCACCGGCACGGCCTGGGCGGCGGCCTTCTGGGAGACCACCACCCCGAAGCGGGATCCGATCTGGCTCAGCAGGCGCACGACGGCCGACGCGCTTTCGTCGATCACGCCGCGGCCGGCCACCTGCTGCACGGCCCGGGTCACCGACCGCGCCATGGCGGCCCGCACCGCAAAATAGCCGCTCTCGTGCCAGTGCCCGGACCCGGAGCGTCCGCCCAGAGCGAAGACCTGGAGACAGGCCAGGGCAGTCTCGGGATCCTCGAGGCTCTCGCCTTCGCTCTGCGCGATGCGGGCGATCGCACGCAGCATGATCGTCGTCGAGAGCGGGAGTTCGGCCAGGACCGCCGAGATCCCCAAGGCGCCGCCCATCGCGCCGGACAGGATGGCGAGCGCCCGATGCAGGCGCGTCTCCGGATCCACGGTCTCTTTCGGAATGGTCGTCAGCGCATAGCGCAAGGCTCGGGTGAGCGCGGCCTCGGTGGCCCGGGACACCGCCTCCGACGCCGCTTGCGGGAGAGCCTGCCCGAGGAACTCGATGGGGCGTCCGGCCAGGGCGGACAGGCGCGCCGCGAAGCTGGGGGATTCGAGAGCCCGCACGGCCTGTCGGAGCGCCTCACGATCCTCCTCCGAGAGCGCGATCCCGGGCGGCGCCGCGTTCTCCCTCGTAGGCACGAGGCCCGTCGTCACGCGAAGGTCCTGGCTCATGACCGTGATGTGGGCATGAGAAGCCGACCGGAAAATACTGCGCGTTCCCTGGCCGCCATCGCCGGCTTTCCGGATCGCAGGTACGCCATCGAGGACCTCGCCCGCGCGAACGAAGACTTCCGGAGGCTCTTCGGATGCTCTGTGCCGATCTCGCCGAGGCCGAGATGGCTGTTGTATACTGGGGATGCTCGCCATCACCCGAGTAGGCGCGCTGCGCCGAATACCGGGATCTGGTAAAAGATCTCGCGGCCGAACTCGAAGCGATACTCGACCGCAACCTCTAGGAGGCTCGCATGAAGCCACGCGCCCTTGCCTATGCGCTGATGTTGGGTTCGTTCTGGTGCTTCCCCGCCAGCGCGCAGCAGCTCCCCCGTTTCGACATCGAGGCGACCTGCAGGGATGCGCCGGCCCTGACGGCAGAGGACCGCGATCCGGTGCAGGGCTGCATGCGGGACGAGACGAATGCCGAGCGCCAGCTCCAGGCCATCTGGAGCGGCACGGCCGCCGCTAGCCGGGAAACCTGCGCTGGGGAAGCGCAGGTCGGCGGCTCGCCGAGCTACGTCGACATGCTCACCTGCGTGCAGATGCAGGAGGGCACCGCCTCCACGGCACCGCCGCGCCGCCGCCGCCAGCCGTGACGGTGGTCGGGTCGAGCACTGCGGGTTGACGGGACCGCAACGAGAATCTGGTCATTCACATCCGTCACGCGTGCCCTTACCGTCATCGCGAGCGCGGCGAAGCAATCCAGTTGCGCGGATTGCAGACTGGATTGCTTTGCCTTCGGCTCGCAATGACGCAGTGGATGCGGCGTCCCGCTCCGCCATTGCGGTGGGCAGCGACGGCACCAGCGACGGCTCCTACTTGTTTTTCTTTTCTTCCTTCAAGACGTAGTCGATGGCCTGGATGACCTACTTGTCCTGATTGGCCTTGCAGTGGACGCGGCGCTCGTCGGTATGGCGGTCTACGGGGATCGTGCTCATTCCAAAGAGCGCGTACCCTCCGACGCTTGAATGCTCGCTCGCGCAACGTCGGGTTAGGATTTCATGCCCGAGCGCGATGGCTGGAGCCATTGAACTCAAAGAAGTCGAATGCGATCGGGCGGGCGGTCCGGCAGGATTTCGAAGAGCGAAGAGTATGGTGGAGGACCAGATGGCTACCCGCGCAAGCAGACTGCCACCGGCGGCTCTCAGGTGGCGGAGGCAAGCACCTCCCGGACGACGATCCGCGCCAGAATGTCCTCGCCTTCATCGGCAATGGTGATGACACCTGCCATAGGGTCGATGCCGAGTGGCATCTCTGGTTCGATCAGGTGGCGGGCCTCCATCTTCGCCCATGCACGAGCACTGGCGAGGTCGGGCAGTTCCACTCCGCAAGTATCGGGGGTGCAGTAATCATTGCTTTCAAAGTGGAAGAAGAACCGGGGCATATTCCCTATAGTGCCGATTACGACGGCAAGCCGCACATGCACTCTGCTGCTCAGTTTTGAGCGAGCGATGGCCCGAGTGTCCTCTCAACGAGTGCGTTGGCCTTCTCGGCCGAATGATCAGCCCTGACCGGAGAGCTTTGTTCTGACGCGACACGGAGATGTCCACACATACCCTTGCTTGTAGATCACCAGTCGAATGTGCGTCATTTTCCTATG
>JBJMPB010000594.1:0-3535 GCA_045803455.1 Gemmatimonadales bacterium
CGCCGAAGTCTAGCCTTCGGACCCGGGCCCAGGTGCGGCAATACCTGCTCAGCAAGCTGGATGACGAGCTGCCTCCTGCCAAGCTCGAGGGCTTGGAGACCGCTTACCGAATGTTCGGCCTCTTGCCGGATACGCTGGATCTCAGACCCCTGCTGCTGGAGCTGTACACCGAGCAGGTCGCGGGGTACTACGATCCCGACTCGGCTACCCTGTTTGGTGTTGAGGGAGCGGACCCGGCTCAGCTGCGCGTGGTGGTGGCCCACGAGATGGTGCACGCGCTGCAGGGAGAGCGCCTCCCGCTCGACTCCATTCTGCATGACAAGTCGAACAACGACCGTTTGGCGGCCGCGCAGTCGGTGTTGGAAGGTCAGGCCACGCTGAGCGGGATGAAGGCGCTGTTTCCCCCCAAGATGGACCCGACGAGAGATCCGGATTTCTGGAGCGAGTACGCCGGACAGATCCGGACGGGGCAGGCATCCATGCCGGTGTTCGCGCGGGCGCCGCTGGTGGTGCGCGAGGCGCTGGTCTTTCCCTATTTGGCCGGCGCGGAGTTCATGCACTGGTGGGAGGGATCGCAGTTCAAGGACACTGTGCCTTATGGGCCGAGGATGCCCTCCTCCACCGAGCAGGTTCTCTTCCCCGAGCACTACGCCGAGGGCGACCAGCCGCTCGAGCTCCGGTTTTCCCGGGATTCGGCGACCCTGTACGAGGACGTGCTTGGCGAGAGTGAGCTCTCGATACTCGCGGCCCAGCTCTCCGGTGCACTCCAGCCCAGGAAGGCGGCGCCCCGCGGCTGGGGCGGAGACCGCTATCGGGTTTTACGAACACCGGACGGGCCGGCGTTGATGTGGTACGTGATCTGGGACGACCCGCGCTCGGCGGAACGATTTGCTACAGGATTCGGCGAGAAGCTTCGGCGCACCGAACGCAAAGGATATCGGGCCATGTTCGATCGTCTGGAGATCGAGGGGAAGCCGGCGACCCGCTACGTGCTTGCGCCGGAGGGCTGGTCTGGCTGGAATGATCCGCCGCGACCGTCGATTGTCAGGTAGCGGAGCCCACACCAGTCGCGAAACCCTCTGCATGGTTCGCCATATCAAACTTGACCCTCTCCCGCTCCTACCGCTACTGTAACGCGCGACTGACCGTGTAGATCAGAAGGCCCACGAGGCCGCCTACCAGGGTGCCGTTGATTCGGATGAACTGCAGGTCTCGGCCCACCAGGAGCTCGATCCGGCGTGAGGTCTCCTGCGGGTCCCACGAGCTCACGGTCTGGGCGATCAGCCCACCCACCTCGCCCCGATGCTGCTCCACCACCCGCAAAACCGCGCCGATCACCCAGCCATCGATCTTCTCCATCAGCGCCTCGTCTTCCAGGGCGGCGACCCCGAGCGCGGAGAGTCCGCGGGCGACCGGTCCCGGGGCACCATCGGCGGCTGCGTTCTGCCGGCCGAGAATCTCCTTCAGCTCCTGCCAGAGCGAGGCGGCCAGCCGGCCGCTGGTTTCGGGGTCCAGCACCTGCTGCTTGATTGCCTCGGCTCGGGCGATGACCTCGGGTGAATCCTGCAGCTGCACCATCCAGTCGGCCAGCAGACTGTCGAACTGATGCCGCAGTGGATGGTCGGGGTCCTCTCCCACCTCGAAAAGGGTCCGCTCGATTCCGCCCAGCACCTTCTGGTGAATCCGGTCGTCGACCACCTTCGGCACCCACCAGGGGCTTTCCTCCCGGATCTTCTCGCGGATCAGCTCCTCGTTCTCGGCCACCAGCCGGGTGAGACCATGGATCACCCGGTCGAGCAGCTGCTGATGCCGGTCGTCGATGGTGAGAAGCGCCAGGCCCTTAGCGAGCACCGGCGCAATCGGCATCTGGCGGAGCGGCTCGACCACGGTCCGATCCAGCAGGGCGTGGACGTCCTCGTCCCGCACCACGTTGCCCGCTCCCTTGAGCACCGAGCCCACCTGCTGCGCCGCCACCCGGGCATGCTCCATCTGGCTGAGCCATTCGGCGGCCCGCCGGCTGATCTGGGCTGCCTTGAGCTTGGTGGTGAGGACATCGGGGGAGAGGAAGTTGTTCTGGACGAAGTTCCCCAGGCTTCGGCCGATGCGATCCTTGCGGTTGGGGATGATGGCGGTGTGGGGAATGGGAATGTTGAGCGGATGGCGAAAGAGGGCGGTGATGGCGAACCAGTCGGCGATGCCGCCCACCATGGAGGCCTCGGCCGTGGCTCGGATGTAGCCGAGCCAGGGGTGCTGAGCCTCATACATCCGGGCGACTATGAAGACCACCCCCATCAGAAACAGGAGCCCAGTGGCCCTGACCTTCATCCGGTCAAGGTTGCGCTGGCGCTCCTCGGCGTTGGTGATCTCCTGCATGGTAGAAGAATACGCGGACGGGCGGACTGGCGGACAGGCGGACGGCTAACCGGAAGCTCTGGATTGCATTGCGGCATACAATCCCCAAGTCAGTTTACCAACACGGTGTCGAGCCTCACTCAAACGTTCGAAGGTTGCTGGATCCAGTATGCCGCAGTCTCTGCTGAACAGAAGAAGATATGAGAGCTCGGAAAGCGAGCCTCTCGCGATATCCAAGTAGCGGCGGAATTCCTTTGGACCTCTCTTAGCGGCTCCTTCAGCAATATTGGTTGGGACCGACAAAGCAGCGCGACGTACTTGCGAGGTGAGCTGGTACCGTTCCGAGCTCGGCCACGTTTTGGTGGTCCGGTAGATCTCGAGCGCGAGTTGATGGGCACCCTTCCAGGCTTCAAACCTTTCATATGCCATCATTGCGCTAACCTACCCGTTGCTGAGCTCGTAGTTGCATCGATTCTCTGCGTACCTCATCATTTGCTCCGCCCGTCCGCCCGTCCGCCCGTCCGCCCGTCCGCCCGTCCGCCCGTCCGCCCGTCCGCCCGTCCGCCCGTCCGCCCGTCCGCCCGTCCGCCCGTCCTTGAACAAAGTCCGCTCCGCTGCTAATCTTACGGGCTTATGTTTGACGAGCTATCAGGCAAACTCAACGCCACGCTCCAGAAGCTCACCGGGCGGGGCGTTTTAACGGAAGACGCGGTCAAGGAGGGGCTCCGGGAGATCCGCCGGATCCTGCTCGAGGCCGACGTCAGCTTCGACCTGACCCGCGACTTCCTGGAACGGGTGCAGACGAAGGCGATCGGCCTCGCGTCGCTCAAGGATGTCCGGCCGGGGCATCAGCTGGTCAAGATCGTCTACGATGAGCTGGTGGCGCTATTGGGGGAGAAGCAGGCGCCGATTGCCTACGCCACGGTACCACCGACCGTGATCCTTCTGGTCGGACTCCAGGGCTCGGGCAAAACCACCACCGCTGGCAAGCTGGCCAAGCGGCTCAAGCTGGAGCAGAAGGCGCCCTATCTGGTGGCTGCCGACGTGTATCGGCCGGCCGCAATCGATCAGCTCCACACGCTGGGACGGCAGGTGGACGTCGGGGTCCACAGCGACAACGCGTCCAAGGACGTGGTCAAGATTGTAGAGGACGGCATCGCTGCCGCGGGTCATGCGCGGGCCC
>JBJMPB010000002.1:0-6427 GCA_045803455.1 Gemmatimonadales bacterium
ATCCCGGTCATTACCCATACTATAGGGCTGTTTGTCCTTCACCTCCGCCAATGAGTCGGGCGAAGAATGCAGCCACTCTAGCGATCAAACTGCCTCTCAACATGAGCGTCACCTCCCTTCGAGACTAAAAGACCTCGGGAAGTGGCAAGCCTCGCTATGGCCTACCAGACGCTCCGCTCGACAGTCGCTCGCTCGTCTCCGCTAGTCCTGCTTGCCCGCGAAGACCGGGATCCCCTTTCCTTTTTCCTTTCTGCTTAGGGTCGACCTGCCCGACAAACCCTTTTCCGCACCCAACAGACTCCAATGCTTAGAGTTTCGGCATATCGCAGCATTCCGATGAGCCCACGCCGCGACCCCCGCCGGGAGCGGTCGTGTGGGCACTGCCTGAATTGTTTCCTAATGAAATGATTCGGACGCCAGGGGGTGACGACCGCCCTACAAGCTACTGCGCGTACTCCGCTTGGCTAGGCCCTAAACTGCCCATGAGACGGTCAGGCGGTCAGGCGGTCGGGCGGGCCGACGCGGTCCAGGTTCCTTGAGCCGCGCTGCTCGGTCCGCCCGTCCGCCCGCTTACTCCGGCCGCCTGGCCTCCGTCCACCGGTTCGTCGCGTCCAGCACCGCAAACACCGCGGCCCTCTCCGCGCTCTCCTTGATCTCCGCGGTGCCGCTCAGCAGCAGGGTCTCCCGCCCGCCTAGCCCCTGCACCGCCACGAAGGCGAATTCCCGGTCGAACCCCTCGACGATCTTGGCACCCTCCAGCGCCAGGCTCGAGTCCTTGAGCAGCCGGTCCAGCACCGCCACCGACGCCTTGGCCGCCGCCTCCACCCGGCTCCGGGGAGTGTCCGCCGCCTCTTCCTCCGCCGTCTCGGTCTGCCCCCGGTAGGACAGCGTCACCGACACCGTGATCCGGTGCGGCCGCCGGCTGGGGCCCGCGGTCAGGTTCTCGAACAACACCGCCCGCTGGAGCACCTTTTCCCGGACCGACTCCCGCTCCAGCGCCTCGATCGGCTTCACGTCGGCGGTCTGGGCGATGCTGATCTTCCGGTGATCGATCTTGAGGCCGAGCTGGGCCAGCAGGGCCGACTCGATGTTGCGGACCAGCTGCTTCGGGGCCAGACCGGCCTGGGCCAGCACATGGACCTCGCTCACCTCGCCCAGCGGCGTGGTCACCACCCGGGCGGAGAGGATCCCCTCCAGGCTGGTGAGCAGGTTCTCCGCCCGCCTGACCCCCCAGGGATCAGGGATGGCGTCGGCCGCGGGATTGCGACCCGGTTGAGGCGGCCCCGGCTGCTTGGCACTCCAGGTGGGTCCGGTCATGGTGTATAGTCGCGAGTCGTGAGTCGCGAGTCACCAGAAGCGACTCGAAATTGGGCATTCCAGTTGACGTTCAGGCAAACCTTCATCTCTATCGATCCTGACGGTTGACTCGTGACCCGTGACTCGGGACTCGCGACTGACTCTCACGCCACCGCATTCCTGCCGGCCGCCTTCGCCCGGTACAGCGCCCGGTCCGCCGCCACCAGCAGATCATCCTCGGGCTGGCGGCTGTCGAACTCGGACAGGCCGATGCTCACCGTGATCATTCCGGCCGGGTAGTTCAGCCGCCGGCCGATCCCTTCGATCCCGGCCCGAAGCGCCTCGGCCACCCGCATCCCGCCCTGCAGCTCGGTGCGGGTGAGGATCACCACAAACTCGTCGCCCCCGTACCGCGCCGCCACGTCCGAGGCTCGGACCGCGTGCCTGATCTCCTCGGCCACCGCCTTCAGAATCTCGTTGCCGGTTTCGTGGCCGTAAGTGTCGTTCACGTCCTTGAAGCGGTCCAGATCCATGAACAACACGGCAAAGCTCTCACTGCTTCGCTTGCACCGCTCGATCTCGAAGACCAGCCGGTCCCGGAGGATCCGATAGGTCGAAAGGCCGGTCAGAGAATCCACCGCCGCCTGGCGCTGCGCCTCCTCGGCCCGGCGCTCCTGATACGGCGCGCACTGCCGGAGCGACGCCCTTCCCACCACGGCGGCCTCGGCGAACTGGTGGCAGGTGGTGAAGCCGCAGGCCCGGCAGTCCCATGGAGTCCCGTTGGGACTCAGGCCGATCTGGTTGATCATCGCCGCGACCGCCGCCGGATCGGGCCGCACCGGCCGTTGCCGGATGGCGAACGCTGCCCCCATACTGGCCACCACCGCGCTGTCCACTACCGGCGAAGAGCTCCGCGGCGGCTCGGTGCTGGCCAGCAGCTCCCGCCGCCAGAACAGCTCCTCCCGGGGACCCGAGAGCGGATGATCCAGCGACCCCTCGGTGGACAGAATGTCCACGAAGCCGAGATCCAGCCGGTCCACCGCCACCGCCCGCGCCACCGCCTTGAGCGCCTCCAGCCCGCGGAGCTTCCGGAACCGCCGGCTGGAGTAACGGGCCTCCTCCAGCAGGGCCAGCGGCATCCCTCCGGCCGCACTCAGGTGCCGCCGCCGCTCTTCCGGGACCCGCTCGAAGAAGATCGGCTGAGTGAGGACGCTTACCCCGCGGACCCGGAAGATCTGGTCCAGGTCACTGAAGGTGATCGCGGCGTCCAGCTCGGTGGTGCTGACTGGGGGACAGATGCCTGCGTAGGCAATCTTGAGGCCAGCGCCGTACTGGGCCCGGAGATAGCGGGCCTCCGCCACCGCCGGCAGGGTGACCGGTGCCAGGTAGGGCAACAGCTCGGGGAACTGGTAGCGCACCGTCTCCACCACTACCGGATCGGTAGACCGAATCAGGGTGCCCCACGGCTCCTCATACCAAAGCTTAAGGTATTCAGCCGCAACGAGTTCATCGCCTATGACACCCCGGGTAACGGCCCGGAATCCGGCCTCGTAGCAGGCGTTGATGACTTGTTCGGGAGTGGCGGGATAGAAGTGGGCGACCGACTCGGGGCTGAGGATCAGAACCCCCTCTCCTGCCGTGGCGATGGCAAGAGCCCGCCCGATCTCGCCGTTTACCTTGACAGCGCCGTGAGGACAGACAGCCAGGCACTGACCGGAGCGGATGCACGTCTCATTGTCGATGACAGGCAACAGCGGCTCATCTACCGGGACCGCGATGGCATCGGTGGGGCAGACGCGAACGCAGGCCAAGCACGAGACGCAGAGCTCGGCGTCAATGACGAAATTCAAAGACCTGATCCGTCAGGGGGAGGGAGAATTTGCAATTTGACGGTCCGGCGCCACAGTGTCAAGACGTTAGTAGCTGCAAATTATGTGTACAGTTGTAGTTACGGCGGTGCATCGGTTTGCAATTCGTCGGGAGTCAGGGAGTCACCAGTCGGGAGCTATAGTCCGACCAGGGCTCCGGTTAGCGCCCCGTTTTCCTGCTTAGATCTGCCCGCCCGACTCCAGACTCCAGACTCCCGACTCCTGACTCCCGACTACTCTAACCGATACGCCTTGATCTTCCGGTACAGCGTCCGCTCTCCGATACCCAACACTTCGGCAGCCTGCCGCCGGTTTCCCTGGTACTCCCGCAAGGCGGCCTCGATGGTGGCCCGCTCCACCTCTGCCATCGTCATGCCCGGCCGGTAGAGCACCGGCTGATCCCCGTCGCCATCTACTTCCGACATCACGTCGGTGACCTGCGCATGGTTTCCCAGGTCGATGACTTGTACCCGCTGGGGGTGCTCGTCGATCCGGCGCCGCATCTCTTCGATCTGGAGCCGGAGGTCCACCAGGCTGCGCAGGATAAATTCGAGCTCCTGCATCCCCGCTGCCCCGCTTCCCCCCATCCCCGCCGTGGTCAGCCGCATGGGAAGCAGTGTGCCTGCACCCTCGAGCACGTCCACCGGAATATCGGTTGCCCGGATCTCGGCGCCGGGAGCCAGGACCACCATAGACTCGATCAGGTTCCGCAGCTGGCGCACGTTGCCGGGCCAGGGCGCGCTGACCAGCCGCTGCATGGCCTCGGGTGTGATGCCCCGAAACTGGCGGTCGTGCGTCTTGGCGAACTCGCGGATGAATCGGCGCACCAGCAGCGGAATATCACCCCGCCGCTCGCGCAGGGGCGGAAGATAGACATTGAGGACGTTCAGCCGATAGTAGAGATCGTCGCGAAACTCACCCAGGGCGACCGCGTCGCGGAGCGTGCGATTGGTGGCGGCGATGACCCGGACGCTGACCTTGATGGCCTGAGTCCCGCCCACCCGAAAGAAGGTCCGGCTCTCCAGCACCCGCAGTAGCTTCACTTGGGTGGAGAGTGGAATCTCTCCAATCTCATCGAGGAAGATGGTCCCGCCGTCGGCCAGCTCGAACCGGCCCAACCTCCGCTCGGCCGCCCCGGTAAAGGCCCCTTTCTCGTGCCCGAACAGCTCCGATTCCAGCAGTGTGTCCGGCAGGGCGGCGCAGTTCACCGTGATGAATGCCTCGCCTCGCCGGGGGGAGAGGTCGTGCAGCGCCTTGGCGACAAGCTCCTTACCGGTGCCGCTCTCTCCCTGGATCAGAACCGTGCTGGAGACCGGTGCCATCTGTTCGATCTTGACCAGGACCTCCTGAATGGCGGCGCTCTCGCCCACGATCCCGGTGCGCTCCTGCAGATGCCGCCGCTCAATCAGCCGCCGGGCGGTGGCCACCCCGTCGTCGGGCGAGACCGGCTTGGTCATCACCTCGGTGGCGCGGAGCCGTTCCACCCGCTCGGTGCGCTCCGAGTCGGTGGGCTCCAGCAGCGCCAGAGTGGAGATCTCCGCGTCGTGCGCCAGCGCGGCGAGCTGTTGGGCATGCGGCTCGTGCACCGCGCCGGTGAGGATCACCAGGTCGGGATTTTCCCGGCGGACGGTGCCGCGGGCGTCATCCAGGCTGGAAAACATGGTGGTGGAGAACTGGGCCGCCTCAAGCGCCGCGTTGAGCCGGACCGCAGTCTCGAGGTCGTCCATCGTGATCAGGATCTGCGATGCCATGGGTGGAAACTAATGGAGTGACCGAGGGGGAATCGGTGGCCGCTCACGTCTCCGCAGCAGGCCAGCCCAGCGGCCTGAGGTCGGGACCGTTCCATTCCCGCCGAGCCGCAACCGACATCAGCAATTCCCTGGAGTAATACCTCAGCAACGCGTTCTTGTGGGCCAGCGGGCTCGCCAGCAGGACCTTCACCCTCTGGGCAAGCGTACCATTCCGCTGTCCTGCGAGGAATTCCGCGATTAGGTGGGCATAGGCTCGGGTGACGGTCTCGTGATATCCGCTCGAATCCGTGTTAGCCGTTCCGTGCGAATCATTGAGCGCCCGAATCCCCCGCCGCAGCCGCTCCACGGCCTCGTCGACTCCATAGCGGTGCACATGCCAGGCGCCGACCGACAGATGGGCGGCGTGGGTCCATTCGGACTTGGGCAGCGTCCGCTCGAGGAATCGAGCCACGAAGTCGTCGAGCTGGGCGTCATTAGTCCAGGTCATCGGCTCGGACGCGCGACAATGGGAATCATCTTGCCTCAGATTTTTTTGCCAGGCGGGGTTCGCGCCCACCGCCTTGCCAAACCGGGGGCACCGCACTAAGTCCCAGCCATCCCGCAACAATCGATACCGCTATGAGAAGCTCTGTGATGTTCCTGGGACTTTCGCTCCTCGGGGCCGCTGGTCTCGCTGCTCAGACCGAGGCCGAAACCCAGCGTGCCACGCTTACCGGTCTAAGAAGCTTCGGGGTCCACGCCAGCGTGCAGCTTTCTCAAGGTGCGACGCTGGGACGGATTGAGGAGAAGGTGCTGCGCGACAGAATCGGGGATGCACTCCGTCGGGAGGGCATCGTGATCCAGACCCGGAGCGACGTGCGGGACGGCTCGCAGGCGAGTCTGGACCTTCTCTACGTGGTCATGCAAACCAAAGACACTGCCGGCCATGCGCTCGGGTTTGCGGCGTCATCCTGCCTGCAGGCATCGCAGATGGTGAGGATCCCTCGCCTGACCACGCCGAAGCACATCGCCTACGCCGTGGTCTCCACCTGGCGAAGCTGCGGCCTGCTGGTGGGAGACAGCGCATCGTTCGGCCGCACGCTGCTCCAGAATGCGGACCAACAGCTCGCCCGGTTTGTCGAGGCGTGGCGCCGGGTCAATCTCCCTCCGCCGGCGCTGGCGTCTCCGGTCAGTCCCGAGACCCGCGTATCGATGGAGTTGAGCCTCGATCGGTGACCCGGTGCCCTAATGAGACCAGGACGGGTGGCTATCGGCGGCTGGATCGGTGGTCAGCTGAGTGAGACCGGACCCGTCAGCGTTGACCACGAAGATGTCCTGCTCCTCGCTGTCCTCGGCGCCCCGGCTGAATGCAATCTGACTGCCGTCGGGCGACCAGGTCGGCCCGTGATCGTCGCCGGAGGTAATACGAGTGAGGCCGGTGCCGTCGATCCCGATCACAAAGATACCGGGTCCGTCGGGCTGCGACGGGCTGTCGAATGCGACGTGGAGGAGGTCCGGCGCCCAGGCTGGGTT
>JBJMPB010000021.1:0-6526 GCA_045803455.1 Gemmatimonadales bacterium
ACCGCACCGAATGTGGTGCCCGGCACACCGGCCTATCTGTCACCCGAAGGTGCCATGGGAGAGGTGGTGGATCAGCGGACCGATATCTATGCGCTGGGATGTGTGGCTTACTGGATGCTCACTGGCCGCAATGTGTTTGAGGGACAAGGCGCAGTGCAGGTCATGGCGCGTCATATTCATACCCCGCCTGAGCCGCCCTCGCTCTACAGCTTATTGAGCATTCCGTCCAGGCTTGATGAGATCGTGCTGGCCTGCTTGGCCAAGCAGCCGGAAGACCGGCCGTCGAATGCCCGAGAATTGGCCGATCTCCTGGGCGAATGCGAGGTGGGCGAGGAGTGGAGCCGCGAGCATGCCAGGTTGTGGTGGGGTTCCCGACTTCAACCTGAAGCCGCGGTGAGCTTCAGCGACTAGCCGAGGTCGCCGTCCGCATCGGCCTGCGCAACTCGGCGGGCGCCCTCTGTCCAGTCTACCAGTGGTGCAACGTCCCCGTCGGCCATGCTCAGGGCCTGTCGGGCTCGTTCTATCACCGTGGCGCCCTCCGGGACCGCGAGCCCGAACTCCAACTCAGCCTGCCGGCACAGCCGCTCTTCCCGGGCACGACATGACTGGGGAAGCGGACCGAAGCGTGTCGCAATGCGTGCGTGCGTTGCCTCGTGAACGATGGAGGCGGCGATTTCAGCGAGGGTGTGGCGTGGGTTCACCGTAAAGGTCAGCTCAACCAGGCATTCTCCGGTCTGGGGAAAGAACGCCCCGCGACAGGGAAAGCGACGGACAACGAAGCTTTGAATGTCCTGGCGGAGCCGGCCAAATCGTCGCGGGGCGTGAAGGGCAATCAGGTCGAGTGCCCCGGCCAAGCGGTCGAGAACGTCACGGCTCTCGATGTCGGGACGGGTGTTGGTCAGCCGCACTCCGAAGCCGCGGACCTCGTACTCCTGCGTCAACTCCTCGGCGTCGGGCATCTCCATCTGGTTTCCCATCTACGGCGTCCTCCAACAGAATCACTGTTCGTCCGGTGTTTCTTTCAGGCCACGCTGCTGGAGCAGCGGTTCGATGCTCGGATCGCGTCCTCTAAAAGCACGATACAGGGTCCCGAGATCCTCAGTGCTACCGCGAGAGAGGATCATGTCGCGGTAGCGCTGGCCGTTCTCCCGGGTCATTCCGCCGTGCTCGACGAACCAGGCGTAGGCGTCGTGATCCAGGACCTCGCTCCACAGATAGGCATAATATGCCGCCGAGTAGCCTCCATCCCAGATATGGGAGAAGTACGGTGTGCGATAGCGGGGAGGTATCTCGGGAAGGTCGACATGGTAGCGCGCCAGTGCCTGGCGTTCGAAGCTCTCGACGTCCTGTTCGGGGGTACCGCTTGGCAGCGTGTGCCAGGCCAGATCCAGGAGAGCGGCTGCCAGGTATTCCGTGGTGGCATATCCCTGGTTGAAGGTGCGGGTTTTCTTGATCCGCTGCACCAGATCCTGAGGCATCGGGACGCCTGTCTGGTAATGCCGGGCGTACCGGGCGAATACGTCCGGCTCCAGGGCCCAATGCTCATTGAACTGTGAGGGAAACTCGACGAAGTCGCGCGGAGTATTCAACAGGAGCGGGTACTGGACGTGGGCGAAGAGCCCGTGCAGCGCGTGCCCGAACTCATGGAACATGGTGGTGACATCGTTGAAGGTCAGCAGCGCCGGCATCCCCGGAGCTGGCTTGGTGAAGTTGGCAACGTTGTAAACCACCGGCTTGATTCCCCGCAGTCCGGAGGGATCCACAAAGGTGTCCATCCAGGCACCACCGCCCTTGTTGTCCCGTTTGAAATAGTCGGCGTAGAAGAGCGCCAGTGGCTTGCCGTCCCGGTCAAAGACCTCGAAGACACGTACATCGGGATGGTATACCGGCACATCCTTGCGCTCCTTGAAGGTGATTCCGTACAGCTGGGTGGCCGCATAGAAGACTCCGTCCTGCAACACTCGGTCGAGCGAGAGATATGGCTTGAGCTGGCTCTCATCGAGATTGTACTCCGCCTTTCGCACCCGCTCCGCGTAGTACTGCCAGTCCCACGGAGCCAGCCTGAATCCACCGTTCTCCCGGTCGATGAGGGCCTGCATCTTTGCGGCTTCGGCGCGAGCCTTTCGGGTGGCGGGGGGAACCAATTGGCTGGCCAGCCCGATCGCGGCATCGGGTGTCTTGGCCATCTGGTTCTGCAGCGCATACCCGGCGTACGTGCGGAAGCCCAAGAGGTTTGCCCGCTCGATGCGGAGCGCAGCCAAGCGACGGACGATCGCGCGCGTGTCGTTGGAATCGCCGCGATCGGCACGATGAATTGAAGCGTCGAAAAGCCTCTGCCTGACACTTCGGTCGGCCAGCGAGGCAAGCGCGGGTTGTTGGGTGGTGTTCTGGAGCACGATGAGATACTTGCCCGACAGCCCGCGTTCCTTGCTCGCCTCAGTGGATGCAGCAATCTCAGCCTCACTCAGTCCTTTGAGCTGCGAGCGGTCGTTCAGTACCAGGGCTCCGGCTTTGGTGGCCGCCAGCAGCTTGTTTTGAAAATCTGTGGACAGCCGAGCCTCCTCCTGATTGAGCTGGCGGAGGCGGTCTTTGGCAGCTTCTGGCAGCTGGGCACCTGCCCGGACAAAATCCCGGTGATAGTGCTCCACCAGCGTGTTTTGCTCCGGAGACAGTTTCAAGGTCGCCCGATGCTGGTAAACGTTGTGGACCCGCTGGAACAGCAGGGGGTCGAGGTACATGGCGTCCGAGTGTGCGGCCAATCTGGGAGCCTCCTCCGTCTGCACCCGCTGCAGCGTGTCGTTCGTGTTGGCTTGCACCACTGCTCCAAACACCTTTGAAACCCTGGTCAGCAGATCGCCCGTGCGCTCCATGGCCACGATCGTGTTCTCGAAGGTCGGGGACGCCTGCTGCCGGGCAATGGAATCGAGCTCTGCTCGTTGCCGCCGCATGCCTTCGTCGATGGCCGGCTGATAGTCGGCAACGCGGATGCGATCGAATGCCGGCGCGTGGTAGGGCAGGGAACTGGGTTGGGCGAATGGATTGGCGCTGCTGAACCCTCCCGCCGGGAGGGCTGCCGCGCCCGCGCTGGTCTGGTCCGACCTGGCTCGGGTGCAGTCTTGCGCAATGAGGCACAAGGTCAAGATCAAACCGGATCGCATGGGGAGAGTCCTGTCAGGGTGTGGCGGGGCAGCAATCCTGGAGATTCATGACTCAGGGCGACGTTGGGGCAGGGACGTCCTGACCCGCCAGCGACGCAAAAGGTTGTTCCGGGCTCGCCGCGCCAGATCGCCCAAGCGAAGCCGGAACACCTCGACCCGGGTTGCCGGCATTGCGCGTACTCCATACCTCGGCTGGTATCCTAGAGTTTCGAGAAAGTCGCCGGCCTCGGCCTCGAAGATTTCCACCTCCCGCCGGCTCAACACCTGTTGCCATCCCGCAGCACGCGACCGAACCGGCGCCTGTCCCACCAGGTGGTGTTGCCGCTCGTGATACCTAGTAGGCTTGGAAGCATTGGCTGACGCCATTTCCGGCTCGTAGTCCAGTCCGATGAAGGAGGTAATCCGACGCAGGCTGCTCTCGGGCTCCTGCAGGATATCCTCGTAGCGCACCCGCAGAACCCGTTCGGGCCCCAAATCCAGTTCTGCCGCCAGGCCAAGGGCACAGCGCGCCATCCAGAACTCGGCCGCGTGAAGCGCGTTGTTCGGGCCCCAATCGAGCGGAAGCAACGAAGCCGCTACGGCCCGCCCGTCGCGAACCAGATGAATGAAGCGGGCCGCGGGAAAGAAGCGGAGCAGAGCACGTACTCGCCTGAAGTTTGTGGGCGTGTGATCGATCCAGACCTCAGGGGCGGATTGTCGCACCTTCCGGCCATACGCCTGTGCCAGCCCAGTCCATAGGTCCGCCAACGTTGGGCCAAGCTCAGTGGGCTGGACCGCGACCGGATCCAGGGGAAGGTCCCAGAGTAACCGGAAGCGCTCGTGCGCGACGATCCGGCTGAGCGCCGCGCGCGAATCGATCCGACCATCGGAACTGGCATGGGTAAGCTGGTCGTCCATAAACTGGCTCTCGGGAAGGCAGAGGCAGCGCGAATGGCCTCCGAGCATAGCCGCGAGCATGGTGGTGCCGCTGCGCTCGCAGCCGCCAATGAAGAGAGGTCTCATTGCGGAACCCGCCCCGGAGTCAGCAGAATGAAGCGAGCCGATTCGAGTTCCTCATGGACTTCTCCCTCTGGAGTACGCATGCGCCGCCTCGTGGTGATCGCGCTGGCTCTGCTGACAGGTCGACCGTTACAAGCCCAACATCTGCGGGACCGGCTCTCCGATCTGTTCATCTTCGGCTCGGGCGACAGTCCCCTCAATCTGGGCGGTACCAGTGACCCCCACAATCCGGACTCGATCCGAATCCATGGCGATCACTTCGTGCCTGCGGCCGTGGCCAGCAATGGCACAGTCATATCGTTCCTGACGAACTCGATCGGCAGCAATGTCGCCAATATCCCGGTCAGTGCCACCAGCGGCGGCTCGACTTTCAGCTTTCAGGCCGGGGTTCCCATCCGCACCTCCACCTCGGCGGGTCCGATCTTTGGAGAGCGCGCCCAGACCCTGGGACGGGGCCGAGTTCTGCTGGGGCTCAGCCGGACTGGAGTGCACTTTAAGACTCTTCGCGGAGTGGACCTCGATCACGTTCGCTTCACCTTTACCCACGCCAACTCGGACTTTCCGGGATGTGATTCAATCGCCGGGGGGGATTGCTCGCTGCTCGGCGTACCAGCACTCGAGAACGAAACCATCGGTCTCGACCTGGCACTCGACGTCCGGCTTACCGTCACCGGCTTTCTGTTGACTTATGGATTGACCAATCGGGTCGATGTTGGAGTCGTCCTGCCCCTGGTATCGGTCTCCCTCGATGGGGCCAGTACTGCCCAGATCACTCCATTTGGTCCTCCTCCCGCGGTGCACTTCTTCGGGGGAACGCCCGACGATCCCATTCTCACCGCTTCCCGTTCGATTACCGGCTCGACTACGGGGCTGGGGGATGTAGACGCCCGATTGAAGGTGAACCTCAGCCAGGCCGAGCCGCTTTCGGTAGCAATTCTGGGCGACGTGCGGTTTCCGACGGGAAGCGAGAGCAATCTGTTGGGCTCCGGTGCCTTCGCGGCACGGGGCCTGGCCATTTTCTCGGCCGGATTCGGCAATTTCACGCCGCATGCCAACCTGGGATATCTCTACCGAGGGGGCGAATTCGAAACCGATGCCGTGTTGGCTACGGTGGGCTTCGACCACTTGATGGCTCCATGGGCCACGCTTGCGGTCGACATCATTTCACAACTTCAGGTCGGAGAAAGCCCGCTGCAGGTGCCCGGACCGGTCGAGATCCAGGCCCCCTACCGCCGTACGATCGTCCCTACGGTCATCCCGGACGAGCGGGACGATATCGTGGACGGCTCCTTAGGGCTGAAACTGACGGCGGCCCGGGGCCTGACGGTACTGGGCAACGGCGAGTGGTCCTTGAACCGAGGTGGGCTGCGGTCGAACGTCATCTGGACTGCCGGCCTGGAATACAATTTTTAGGGGTGTCTCACGACCTAACGTACCTGAACGATGCGCCAGGTATCGCCTTGCTTCCGGAATGAGGCTCGGAAAGAAACCGGCTGGCGTTCCTGCCGGCCGGTGCTGGTATTCAGGTACACATAGGTGCCGGTAACCTGGGCATCAGCGGCGTCACCCCTCACACCTAACTGCTGGGCTGTGAGCTCGGCTTTGACATCCCGAACCAGTTGGAAGAACTGCTCCCAGCCGCGCTGTTGCAGTGGGGTCATTCCCGGATACACGCTCTGGAGCTGGGGCAAGCTCTTCATTTCAATCGCGCGAGCATAGGCCGCGATCGCCCCCAGGATGGCTGGACGCGCATCGGGTCGCCGCTCGGGCTCAGGGGGTGGCGGCGGCGCTAACGGCTTGGCCTCTGCTGCCGGCGGACTTTCAGGGACTGGCACGGGCGGCGGCGGGCTTACTGGCGCGACCTGTGACGCGGAGTCCGCCAGGGAAACGACTGGAGCCGAAGAGGTGCGCGTTTCCGGGACCAGGGGAATCTCTGCCGGCTTGGGCGTGTGCGGAGGCGGGACTGCCGGCGCGGGAGCGCGCCGGGTCGGACGAGCGGTTGGAGGAGGCAGAACAACAGGGGGTGTAGGAACTTCCTTGACCGTCGCCGCCGGCTCTGGGGCGGAATCAGCGATCCGGGGGGCGGTCTCGATCGGCTTCGGAGGCGTGGTGGCGGAGTCAACTCGCGGCCGTCCGGACCACAGTACGATCCCGGCGAGAAGCAAGACCAGACCGGCCAGCGATGCCGCGATGAGGCCTCGACGGGAACGCACGGAGTGACCCTCGTGAGGGGGAAGCCGTACCGCAGTGGTTGCGGCTGTCCCTCCGCTCGGCGTGGCGATGGCATCGAGAACATGTATCAGCTCGTCGGCCGTCTGCGGTCGCTCCGCCGGACGCTTGGCCAGGCACTCCTTCACTAGGGCGGCAAG
>JBJMPB010000352.1:0-2892 GCA_045803455.1 Gemmatimonadales bacterium
TACCGGCGGCTGCGCTACATCAGGTACGCAGATGATCACCTCCTCGGGTTCGTCGGACCGAAAGCCGAAGCAGAGGAAATCAAAGCAAGCCTCGCGGCGTTCCTGCGTGACGATCTCAAGCTGGAACTGTCCGAGGACAAGACGCTCATCACCCACGGGCGCACCAGCGCGGCGAGCTTCCTCGGCTATGAGATCACCGTTCAGCACAACCAGTGCAAGCTCACCAACGGCCGCCGAGCGGTCAACGGAGCGATCGGCCTGCGCGTGCCCAAGGCGGCGATCAAGGCCAAATGCTCCTCGTATATGCAGCGCGGACAACCCGCGCGTCGGACCCCGATGGTCAACCTTGACGACCATGTGATTATCAGCAAGTACGGGGCCGAGTACCGAGGATACGTCCAGTACTACCTGTTGGCCGGGGACGTGTGGCGACTGAACCGGCTCCTCTGGGTCGCCCAGACTTCGATGCTCAAAACGTTGGCCTGCAAGTACGACTCGACCGTGCCGAAGATGGCCGCCAAGTACAAGGCCACCGTCGACACTCCGCACGGCCGACGTGTTTGCATCCAGGTGAGCACCGATCGGGGCGACGGCAGGAAACCATTGGTCGCACGGTTCGGCGGTATTCCGCTCAAACGGCAGAAGAAGGCGATCCTTGATGACCGCCGACCAACCCCGGTCACCGTCCGCCGCAAGGAGTTGATTATCCGGCTCCGCGCGGGACGCTGCGAACTCTGCGAACAGCGGGCAGAAGTCCAAGTGCACCACGTCCGCAAACTCGCCGATCTCGTACGGCCGGGGCGGCCACAGCCGCCGTGGATGAAACTCATGGCGATGAAGCGACGCAAGACCCTCGTGGTTTGTGCCGTTTGCCACGGCCACATCCACGGTCGGCAACCAACCACAGCACACGCGGAATAGTCACTGGAGAGCCGGATACTCGGAAACGGGTCCGTCCGGTTCGGAAGGGGGGCACTGGAAAAGGGCCTGCACGGCAGGAACCTCGCCAGTGCCCTACCTTGTGTGTGCAGCGCGTGATCGGGGCCGGTTCGCCCGGTGCGGATCAACTCCGAAGCCGGCTTACTGGTCCGGTGGGGAGGCCACGGCGAAGGTCTGCGGCGTAACCGTGGCGATGCTGTCGGGGTAAAGGCGGGCGCCTCCCTCATCGAACGATTCCAGGTGAACGTGGGAACCGCTCACGGCCGCCCTCCCTGCCGGGCATCCGGCCCGGCCGGGGGCAGGTCCGTTGCCGACTGGTGGCCGTGGGACGGGGCGGAGGTCCCGTAGTAGTCCGAGCACGCGAGAGGCGTGCACATGGCGAAGGGGACCAGCAAGTCAGCAGGGAGGACACTGGAATGCCCGGAGGCCGCCGGTGAACACCGACGATTCGGAGCTGGTGCTGTTCCGCGCCGAGCGACGGGTACGGGAGATCCAGACCAAGCTGCACCGTTGGGCCCGCGAGCATCCTCATCGCCGGTTCGATGATCTGTTCAACCTCGTCGCCGACCCGGCGTTCCTGCTGGTCGCCTGGGCTCGGGTGCGGGGCAACAAGGGAGCACGCACGGCCGGAGTGGACGGCGAAACCGCCTACTACGTGCAGACCGTGCGGGGCGTCGAGGTCT
The DNA here is from genome assembly GCA_045803455.1 of Gemmatimonadales bacterium. GTDB lineage: Bacteria > Gemmatimonadota > Gemmatimonadetes > Gemmatimonadales > GWC2-71-9 > CAVVWJ01. The sequence goes on from JBJMPB010000352.1 coordinate 1,623, forward strand.
TCCTCGACGAGCTGCGGTCGCAGTTGAAAGACCGCAGCTTCCGCCCGCTACCGGTACGCGAGCGGATGATCCCCAAGGGCGGCGGCAAGATGCGTCGCCTGGGGATCGCCGCAGTGCGGGATCGGGTGGTCCAAGCCTCCCTGAAGCTGGTGTTGGAGCCGATCTTCGAGGCGGACTTTCTCCCGTGCTCCTACGGGTTCCGCCCGAAACGCCGGACTCATGACGCGGTGGCCGAGGTCCGCCACTTGACCTCCCACTCCTACGAGTGGGTGGTCGAGGGCGACATCAAGGCCTGTTTCGACGAAATTTCGCATCCGGCCCTCATGGACCGCGTGCGGAAACGAGTCGGGGACAAACGCGTTCTGGCTTTGGTGAAGGCGTTCCTCAAGGCCGGTATCCTCGGTGAGGACCGCGTCCTTCGGGAAACCGACACCGGCACTCCACAAGGGTCGATTCTATCCCCGCTGCTGAGCAACGTGGCCCTCTCGGTGCTGGACGAGTACATCGCCCACGCCCCGGGGGGACCCGCGGCCAGCGCCTACCAGCGGGCCAAGCGCCGGGCTCAGGGTCTGCCCACCTACCGCCTGGTGCGGTATGCGGACGACTGGTGCCTGGCGGTATTTGGCACACGAGCCGACGCGGAGGCCTTACGGGAGGAGATCGCGGGAGTCTTATCTGGGATGGGTTTGCGCCTGTCGCTGGAAAAGACACTCATCACCCACATCGACGAGGGTTTGGTGTTTCTGGGCTGGCGCATCCAGCGCCACCGCAAAAGAGGCACCAGCCGGTCCTATGTCTACACCTACCCGGCGCGCAAGGCCGTCAAGGCCGTGACCGGCAAGGTGAAGGCATTGTGCCGGCAGATCAGCACGAACCAGCCGCTGGAAGTCCTGCTGCTCCGGTTGAACCAGATGCTGCGGGGCTGGTGCGCCCACTTCCGGCCCGGCGTGTCCAGCGCAACCTTCGCCTACCTGAGCGCCTACACCTGGGCTCGGGTCTGGGGCTGGCTGCGCCGCAAACACCGCCGGAGCACCGTGAAGGAGCTCCGTCACCGCTACTGCGGAGACCGATGGTGGCCGACCACGACGGAACGGGCGCTGTTCAACCCGGCCAAGGTGCGCACCACGCGCTACCGATACCGGGGAGCAGCGATCCCGGCTCCATGGCCGGTCACGGGATGAGGAGCCACACGACGCCTCGACGGGTCTTGTGGAGCGCCGGTTGCCCGGAAACGGGCACGGCGGGTGCGGGGGGCGGCTCGTGGAAACCC
>JBJMPB010000361.1:0-6879 GCA_045803455.1 Gemmatimonadales bacterium
TTTCGACTTGTTGCCAAGGTCGTACCAGGATTCAATGCCGGGAAGCAGTGCGTCGAAGCCGTTGCGCTCCAGGCGCTTCACGTGCGCCTCGGAGAGCAGCGACAGGCTGCTCTCGGCGATGTGGCGCATTGATCCTCGGGGCACCGCCGACTCGACCGCCTCCATGTAGTCATCGAACCGGACCCCGAAGTTGGGATCGTGCCAGCCGACGATGGGGTTCTTGATCTTGGTCAACAGGAACTTGAGATCATCCCGCAGCCGGCCGAAGCCCAGCGGCTGATAATCCACCGTCGAATCGATGCAGAAGCTGCAGGTGTAGGGACACCCCAGGCTCCCGATCATCGGCACCATCTTGATGGTGGGCGCCTTCTTCAGCGTCGCTTCCACAAACTTCCACCGCTCTTCCAGCATCGGCAGCTCCAGCGGCTGCCGCGCGGCGGCTACGTGTCGCCCGACCGGCCGATGCGGAGCACATTCCCGGCAGATCTCGGCGATGGTCTCACGGTCGGTAAAGCCGAGCACGTAGTCGTAGTACTTGCTGGCATCTTCGGGATAACAGCGGGCATGGGGGCCCCCCAGAACGGTGACGGCCCCACGTTGCTGAAAGAAATTGCTCAGCGCATAAGCCAGCTGGGCTGACTGGCTGAAGGCGCCGATGAAGATCAGATCTATGTCGGAGGGCAGCTCATCCAGCAGGTCCTCCACCCCGGTGTAACACACCACCTGAACCTGGTGCCCCTCCTGCTCGCACCAGACCCCGACGACCTGAGGCATGATGCTGGCAAGGTTGGCGTTCATCACCCGGCCGTACAGCGATGGATTGGGACTTTTTGTAACAAGATCCAGAATGCCGATTCGAAGTCGGCGCATGGGCAGTCCTCATACGGGACGGCCTTTTCCCTGGGTTGCCCTATGGAACGGGGCGCCCGAACCGAGCGGAAGGACCGCAAAAGGAAGAAAATGCGGGAACGTTGTAGGCAATACTGACTACTTCTGGCGGATGGAAGATGGTGAAGGGGCCAGTGGATCGCAAGCCGAAGTTTCTGCCGGGACGCAGACGCGGAGCGCGGCGGGGCGGACCCGATACTCCAGTGGCGACGTCAGCGTCACCACCTCGCCGTCCAGCGCCACCTGGAGTCGGGCCCGTCGAGTCTCGATGGTGGCCGCTTCAACCGTCAGCAGATCCAACTCCTTCACCTCGTCGACTCCCTTTCGAAGCACTTGCCACCCCAACCGCAGCAATCCGATGCGCCGGTCGGCGTTGAGCAGGTACACGGCTATGCGCTTTCCGACCAATGTCTCGCGCGAGCCGGCATGCAGACCAGCCATGCGGTATTCGTTATTCCCAATGAAGACGAAAGGAGTCCGTCTGACGGTGGACTGGCCCTCCACGATGATCCGAACCCCCATGAATGGATTCCGCCTGAGCACCGTCAGGCTGGCCCATAGGGCGGCCACCCACTTTCCCCTTCCAGTCGCCTGATAGCGCTCCCGCAGACGGACAATGGCCGGATACACCCCCAGGCTCGAGTTGTTGACGAAGACTCGCCCGTTCACCTCTCCCAGATCCACCCGGCACTGCGTTCCCTCCAGCACCACCCGGGCGGCATCCTCCAGCTCGAGCGGAATTGCCAGATCTTTGGCGAAATGGTTGAGGGTACCGAGAGGCAGGACGCCGAGTGGAATCTCCCGGTTCACCAGTACCGACGCTGCCGTATTGATGGTGCCGTCCCCGCCGCCCGCCACCAGCACCTCACACCCATCCTTCACGGCAGCTTCAATGAAGCTGCGGATCTGCTCGCCACCCCGGGCAACTTTGACTCTTGCCTCGCGCCCGGCCTCGGCAAAGATGGCTTCCAGCTGCTTGGCCTGTGCGGCGCAATCTCCGTTACCGGAGGAGTCGTTGAGCACCACGCCAATCCAACCCATCAGGCCGGCGTCCCCTGGCGCTTGCGCCGGCCGGCAATCCGATCGCCCAACGCGATGGCCGTCACCCAGACTACCGCTACCGCGTAGCCGGCAAGTACGTCACTGGGATAGTGCACCCCGAGGTACACTCGGGAGAAACCGATCAGGAGAATGAGGGCCAGCACCAGAACCCAAAGCCCGATCTTGAGCGCCAGGCTCCGGATCCGGGGCGTGACCAGCACGGCCAGGCCGCCCAGGAGGCTCGCGGCGAAGAATGCATGGCCACTGGGGAAGCTCGCCGAATCCGGCAAGGGATAATCGAAGAAAGGAGCCGGCCGGGTGCGGGCGAAGCCCTGCTTGAGCAGGGCATTGAGCAACCCAGCGCCGGCTAGCGTGATCACCACCAGAAGCGATCCCCGGTGCCAGCCGTGAATCAGAAACGCGAGGGCCAGGCAGAGCCCGAGCGGGACCAGCCAGGAGGGACCACCGTAGCGGCTTGCGGCGATCATGATCGGCGTGATCGTGGCCGACGCGTGAGCATGGATCGTCCGGCGAAACGCATCGTCCAGCTCCGGCGTAACTCCGGCGACGATCTCCCGGCCCAGCCAGGAGAGGATCAGCAACGCCATGGCGGTGGCAATCAGCCCCGCGATCAGGGTTGCGGTGAGAAGCCGCTCCGACTCCGCCGCGGTATTAGTTTCCGGCTTCATCGCGCAGGAGCGTCGCCATGCAGGTCGTGAGTTCCACCGGGCGGAGCCGACGCGGCATCACCGTGCTGGCGCTGCTGCTGATCATCATTGCCGTGATCGTCGCGGCGATTTTCCTGCTCCGCTACCTTCGCCAGCCGGCATGAGACGCTTGATCAATTGAATCTGTCCGGTGTGATAGAGGTCATGGGCAGCCACACCGTGAATCTCCTCCGCCGCGGTCCAGACTCCGCGGGGTGAGCGGACGGTCAGGGCAGCGGCGCCCAGCGCTGCAACAATCTCCCGGAGCTTTCGGTGCTCACTCTCCAGGAAGCTCACGTCGCGTTTCCAGGCGCTGCTGTCGGCCGGCGGCGGAATGTCCGGCCAGTTGCTCGGCTTCCGCTCGAAGGAGCCCACTGAATCGCCGGCCAGGCGGCGGCGCACGATGTACTTCCAATAGGCGGCGTGGAGCGTGAGCTCCCAGATGTTGTGCCGGTTGGGCCCGGGCCTCCACAGCGCCTCCTCGGCAGTGAGCCCTCGCAGAGAGCCGCGTAGTGTGGTCCCATGCCAGCTCTTCTGGTCGTAGGCCTGATCCATCACCCGCAACAGCAGTGCGATCAGGGGATGTGGTGTGCTCAATTGAGGCCTCGAGTCGGCGCACCGAAGCCAAATCCCTTCCCGATTGTGATCACCCATCCCGACGGATCGACGTCGTTGGCAAATCGGTGGGCCAGATCGAAGCGCAACGCCGGAACATCGGTCGATCGACTGGCTCCCAGTCTGAGCCCAATCCCCGCGTCCCAACCGGTTCGGCGGGGCGAGCCCGAGTACCAGGCACCTCCGTAGTCCACGAACCCCGCCAGCCCAATCCCCGCCTGGCCCCACAGGTCATCAACCATGGTGTAGCGGTATTCGGCGGTGGTGAAGAACGACCGGTCTCCAGTAAAGGAATGACTGCCGAAGGCGCGCGGACCGCTGCCGAGTCCCAGGTCGAACTCCTCGCCCGGGACCGGATCTTCCAACCAGCCGCCCTCGAGGTGGAACACCGCGAGGTGCCGAGCCGCGGGCTGTAATACGACGGTGCCGCCGACCTGCACTGTCCCCGAATCGAGCCCGGCGGAGGTGAATAGCCCATCGGCAAAGCCATCCAGGTAGCCGAACCCACCAGGGATTCGCGTGCCGACTCGGGCGCTCACCTCCGGACCGAGACCATCCCGTTCATACCCAAACAGCCCGGGCGCAACCTGAAGCCCGATGCGGACAGTGGTCCCCACGTCAACGTCCTCTTCCCGGGCAAACCCAGCAAAACCCTGGGTGACGAGAAACCTCGACCGATTCCAGATCAGATAGGACCCTACCGCACCGGTGACCGTCTTGGGGAACGGCTCTCCGGAAGACACCTGGAGGGTGTCGTCTCGCCTGACCTGTCCGGTTACCCCGAGCCTGAGGTATCCCGTGGTCGCCGCTCGCAAGGCCCAGGAATAGGAGGCACGAACAAGGCTGAACCGCCGGCTGAGCGTATCCCTCGCCAGGTCCTCTCCCTCAAAGAATCGGAGCACCCGCGTATGGTCGTCCTCCAGGCTTAGCCGAAAGCCGTTGGGCGAAGTGGTCGCGAAGAATGGTCGCTCGATCGCAACCGCACTGAGCCGCCCGTCCGACCGATTCTCGTATCCGAACTCGAGACCCACCGTGCCGGCAAAGAGACGGCGGCGGCGGAAGCCCAGGGCGATGCTGTTGCGGTCCGGATCGTTCCGATAGCGGATGGCCGCGCTGGAAGCAGTCCCCAGGAGATTGGTTTCGACCATCCCAAGGGTAAATGCCACCTCGCCTCCGGTGCTGCGGAAGCGCCAATCCAGCTGGGTGCTCCAGCCATCCTTCGTGAGCACCCGAAGCACCAGGCCCGAGTCGGTGCGCACCGAATCGATCTGCACCCGGCGGAAGATGCCCATCGCCCGCAGATTCCGCTCGGACTCGGCTACCAGAGCGGAGTCGTACAGCTGTCCTGGCCGCAGCAGAACCTCGCGGCGTATCACCGGCGCGCGGGTCTGGAAGTGGAGCTTGTTGCCCATTCGAGCCAGCCAGCTGCGCTCATTGGGATCGAAGATATCCCGCCGAATCAGCTGCACTCGGTGGATCACCAGCGCGGAGTCGACCAGCCCGGAATCGACCGACGTGGCTGAATCGACGTTGGTTTGAGCGACAAGGTTGAGCGGGCAGAGAAGCACCGCGACCGGCAGAAGGTGCCGAAAGGGCAACAGAACTCCAGGTGAAAACGCCGGCAGGCCGAGCCGGAAGATAAAGGGTTGCTACTCCACTGCAGCTACGCTGCCGATGATCCGGTCGGGCTGGATCCCGCTCTCCAGAAGCACGGACTCCCGGAACTTGCCGGTTTGCACCAGCCAGCCCTGAAGGCCGGCCCGCTGGGCGCCGCCCACATCGGACCAGAGGTCGTCCCCAACCATGGCGGTAGACCGGGACGGGCGGAGACCCAGACTGGCGAGCGCGGCCACATAAAACGACGAGCTCGGCTTCCCGGCCACGGTGAACTGTTTGCCCGTGGCAAATTCGAGTGCCGCCACAAAGGGTCCGGCGTCGAGAGTGAGGCGCTCGTCCTTGAGCCAGTAGCGGTCGCGCGAGAGCGCGATCGCGGCAGCACCCGCCATGATGTACTCGAATGCCTCCTGGAGAAGATCGAAGGTCCAGCGTTCGGCCATATCACCCAGCAGTACCGCGTCCGGTGGCCCGCCGCTCCGGCGCCCCGAGGTGCCCCCAACCAGATCCAGGCCCTTCAGGTCCTCCAGCGCGGGTTCCGGGACGAACGGGGCCACTTTGGAGAAGCCTGCGGCGCGGGCGGTCTCTGCACCCGCGAGCGTGGCCGTAAAGACCTCCGGCTCTGAGACATCGATGCCATAGCTCGCCATCCGACCGACGATTCCAGAGCGGGAGCGACTGGTGGTGTTAGTCACCAGTCGAAAGGGAGTCTGTTGCCGACGCAACCGACGCAGGGTCTCGGCCGCCCCGGATATGGCGGCCCCTCCGGCATACAAAGTCCCATCCAGGTCCAGCAGGTATGCCCGCGGTGTCTCCAGGCTCACAGTTCCGGCCAGACGACCTCCTTATATTCCCAGAATGATCCCCGTACCCCAACTCCTGGCCCAGGCAGCGCTTCTTGCCCGGTTGGCCGCTCCGTCCCCTTACCCCTTCAGCGTGGGGGAAACCCTCCACTACGAGGCCAAGTTAGGCTACTTCCCGGTGGGCACTGCATCGGTCTCCGTGACTCGGATGGTGAAGGAGCGTGGGGCCGACGCATACGAGTTCACCGCATCGGGCGAAGGCGGACCTCCCGGCTGGCGGGTTGCCTACGATCTGAATTCGCACGTGGGAGCAGCAGAGTTTCATTCGCTACGGTTTCACCGGCGGCTGATGCAGGGCGGCAAGACCGAGGAGCACGGGTACATCATCATCCCGGATTCGGCCCGCTACCGGGAGGAAGGCGTTCCGGGCGAGTGGGTCGCCCCAGCCGAGCCGCTGGATGAACTGGCATTCCTCTACTATCTCCGGGCCGCTCAGCTCCGGGTTGGCCGGAGCTACAGCCTGCAGCGCTACTTCAAGACGGGGTACAATCCCATTCAGGTGCGGGTCACCGGGCGCGAGCCTGTTGCCATGGCGGATGGCAGCAACCCGAACTGTCTGGCGGTAGAGGTCACCTCGAGGGGTCAGACGATGCGGGCCTGGTTCACCGACGACCAGCGGCGTCTCCCCGTCCAGCTGGAGTTGCCGCTCCCGTTCGGAAGCGTCACGCTGTCACTTGTCGGACAGGCGACCCTCCGCTAGTACCTCCCCAGATAGTTGTCGATCTCCCAGCGGCTCACCTGCAGGTTGTACTGCTGGACCTCCTCCCGCTTGGCCTCCAGAAACCGTTCCGTCAAATGCTCGCCGAGCGCTGCTTTGATGACGTCGTCCTTCTCGAACAGCTCCAGTGCCTCGTGCAGGTCCCGGGGCAGCTCATCGATCCGGTACTTTCTCCGGTCGCGATAGCTCATGGTGAAGATGTTGCGGCTGACCGGCTCCCGCGCCGCCATTTTCCGCTCGATCCCGTCGAGACCCGCCGCCAGCTGAACGGTGAGCGCCAGATACGGATTGCAGGACGGATCCGGCATCCGGAGCTCGCAGCGGGTGCCCAGTCCTCGCCGGTCCGGTATACGCACCAGGGGCGAACGGTTGCGCATTGACCACGCCACGTTAACCGGCGCCTCGTAACCCGGCACCAAACGCTTGTAGCTGT
>JBJMPB010000370.1:0-3495 GCA_045803455.1 Gemmatimonadales bacterium
CGACCACCCCGACCTGGCCGCGAGATCCTGACAACCCAGGGCCACAAAAAAAAGGAAAAAGGGCGGCGGAAATAGGGCAGGTTTGGCATTGCGTCAAGAAAGCCTGGGAAAGGGGGAAAGCGATGTAAGAAGCATCGAAGAAACCTTTCGAGGGGATCTGCGGGTGAAAATCCCGCTGCGGAGAGCCTGGCCAGCACCGCAAGCGAGTCTTGCGTCCTCCAGGGCGACCTGGCGGGCGAAGCGTAGACAGCGCGTGCTCAAGCCCTGCTATCGAGCCCCGAAATCTGCCTACTGGTGGGAGCCCTCGCCGTTGCCAATGCGGGGGCCGCGCCGGCTCGCGGTACGGCCAAGCGGGTCGGTCCTGCCGGGGTCCAAGAACAGGGCATAGGCACATACGGTCCCCCAGGAACTTGAGAGATCCCTCGTCTCCTTCCCGACGAATCAGGCAGGGACGACCTGCAGCCAACAGTCCTGGCCCCAAGCCGGCGTCGGGCTTGTGCGGAGCGACGAACACAGACGCTGGGGGGAGGTACCACTTCGCGTAGTCAAGCGAAGCTGGGATGGACGCGGGGAAGTCGCAGTGCCCCATAGTACCGCTGAAGCAGGGGAACTCGCCTCGCGAGGACCCTGTCGAGGGAAGGGGGCACCTGGTCAACGATCGTTGGAGGGAAACATGGCACGGACACCGAGCCGTGGCTACATGTCAACTGGACAACAACGAATAGCGGAGTTAGCAGAACAGTGTCCGCAGGTGGCCTTCACGACTCTGGCCCACCACCTGAACCTGACTCTGCTGCTGCACGCCTTCCACGCCACGCGCAAAGACGGCGCCCCGGGAGTGGACGGACTTACAGGCAAGGACTACAGCAAGAACCTGCTGGACAACCTGCGGGACTTGCTCAACCGTGCCAAGTCCGGAAGCTACCGAGCACCGCCGGTGCGCAGGGTGCACATCCCCAAAGGGACGGGCCATGAGACCCGCCCGCTGGGGATACCGATGTTTCTCGCATAGTGCCTCTCCTTCCATCTGCGCTTGGGGATACCGGGCTTGAACCTTGCTTCTACTGTGCAGGCTGGCGGAGGAGCATGTGTGCGTGCTTCGCTCACCCGCATCACTTCCGCCAGCATACCAGATCGTTTCCGCCTATTTCGATGTCCGTTGCCGCCAGCGCTGCTGCCGCGGCTTGCGCAACCGGGCGATGTCCTCCTCTGTCAGCCGCACCCACCACGGGCCGTGCGGCGCCGACTGGACCCCATCCAGCCGACCGGCTTTGCACCACTGCACCACCGTTGAGATGTTGACGTTCAGCAGCTTGGCCGCCGCCTGCACGCTGTAGCGGCCGTCGCCGCGCTGCCCGCTGGCGCAGGCCGCCGGCCCATCGGGGCAGCCGCTGGGGATGGCGTGGGCGTAGCGCACCCACTTCACCTTCGCTGCCGTGAAGACGCCCTTCAATCCAGGAGTCAAGCCCTCCTCGTTGAGCGTCTCGGCAATCTCCCCGTCGGTGTGGCTTTTCGCCAGTTCGCCGATGCGCTGCACCACCGCCCGGTCGGTGCGGCGGACGTCACACGAACGCCGCGGCCGCTCGACCTCCACCCTGGTGCAGGCGTTGGTCTGCCATCGGACCGACACCACGACCTTGTCTTGCTGCTTGTCCAAGGTCACATCGCGGATCAAGTAACGCAGCAGCAGCTTCCGCTCGGCCGGCGTCGTCGTGGCCGCCTGCCAGACCGCGGGCAGGTCCTCGGCCAGGGCCAGGACGCGCTGCCGCTCCTGGGCATCCAGCGGTCGCGTCGCCGACGCCGGTGCGGTCGCGTGCTCGCGCTGCAGACGCTCCAGCTCGGCCAGCTTGTCGTTCCACTCCCGCTCCAGGCTGCGCGCCACCAGCCGGTTCTCCGGCTCGACCGCCAGGAAACGCCTCCGTGCCAGGTCGGCCTCATAGCGGATCCGTTCCAGGCGCAACTGCCACTGCCGCTCGACCTGGCGGGCCTGGGCTTCCAGGTCCTCCAGGGTGCAAAGCGCCACCTCCAACTGAGCCGGCTGGATCGCCTCGAGGAACAGGCCGGCCACCGCCTTGTCCACCCCGTCGCCGCGGACGAACTGGCAGGTCGGGCCGGCGTGATGGCTGTGCAGCTGGTTGCACTCGTAAATGGGAGTGTTGCCATCCTTGTAGTAGCGGACACTCATGCGCCGGCCGCAGCGCCCGCACAGCACGATGCCCTGGAGCAGTGCGGCGCCCTGGCGTGCCGCCCCGCGGTGCTGCTGGGGATCGCTGGTGCGGTTGTCCTCCAGCCGCTGCTGGTTGGCCAGGAACTGCTCCCAGCTGATGTAGCCAGGGTGAGCGTCGTGCCGCACCACCGGCCAGTCCGCCACTGCCACCCGGCGGGTACGTCCCTTGATCCGGGGTGCTTCTCCCGGCAGCGCTCGTGTCCGTGTTTGCGTCCGGCCGTACACGTAGGTGCCGGCGTAACGCGGGTTGTGCAGGACCGACAGGACTCGGCCGTGGCCCAACGGCTCCCACACCAGCTCGCCTGAGTGTGTCTTGCCCCACAGCCGATTGGGGAAGAGGAGCTTGTTATCGGCAAAGTGCTTGACCACGGCCAGGGCCGAGCCCATCTGCTCGAACAGCGTCAGCAACAGCCGCACGGCGTGCCGGACCTCTTCGTCAGGGTCGATCACCAGGCGGCCGGCCGGGTCGAAGACCAACCCGACGGGCGGGCGGAAGCGGAGCTGGCCTTGCTGGGCCTTCTCCAGCTTACCGCCCAAAAGGCGCTGGCGCAGCCAGTGCAGCTCGGCCTCGCTCATCGTCCCCAGGATGCCCAGCAGCAGGCGGTCGTGGTACTGGCTGGGGTCGTAGACCTCGTTGTCATCGGCGACCAGCGTGTCGGTCAGGGCGCAGACCTCCAGGAGGCGATACCAGTCGCTGCACGAGCGGGCCAGCCGTGAGGCTTCCAGGCTGAAGACAATGCCGGCGTGCCCCAGGCCGACCTCGGCGATGAGCTGCTGGAAGCCGTCGCGGCCCACCGCCGAGGACCCGGAGCGGCCCTGGTCCTGGTCGATGACGGTGACGGCCTCGCGCGGCCAGCCCAGCTCACTGGCGCGCTGGGCCAGGTCGTACTGCCGGGCGGTGCTGGCGGTGTTTTCGCGCACCTGCATGAGGGTGGACTGGCGGATGTAGACGAAGGCGCCCCGGTCAAGATGCTCGGGGCGGATCTTGGAGGTCGGTGGTCGTGGCGGCATGTTCGGTCTCCTTAACAGAAGGGGCCAGGGGCGTGGTGACAGAGGCGTAGGCCAACCGGGCCAGGAGGCGGACCACGGACAGGCGGAGGTCAACGGCCAGGTCGGGCCAGACCTGGCCGGGGGTGACGTGCAGGGCGGCAGAGGGGTTGAGACGAGCCATCAGGGCACCTCATCAAGGGCGTGCCAACAGGGGCTCCTCCGTCCATGGTAGCGCGCCTGACCCAGCGCGTGGCAGGCCTCAGCTCATGACCGGGCAA
>JBJMPB010000382.1:0-7493 GCA_045803455.1 Gemmatimonadales bacterium
ATACTTCTCCCGACGTCTGTGATCGGCGGAAATGTCGGCAGGGACCGAAGGAAACCGAATCAAAGCATCGGAACAACGACTAAGATCTTGAGCCATTTTCCTCTGGGAAACCGAGGAAAGTTGGACCACTGGTCAGTCGAAGGATGGTGGATTACAATGAAGCAGACGTAAAGAATCGCCGATCGCGGGCCGAAAACTGACCGTACTCACACACGGGCTGTCCACTCCCAAGGGCGCTCGAGCTCGGAAAGGTTAAGCGTTGCCGCATCCCGAGGAGCACCGAAAGACCCTGCAAGTCGAAGCCGAGCGGCTCCGGCTCATTCAGCAGCGCCTGGAAGGCGACTTCTACCAAGTGGCTCCAGCCTCAGAGCAAATCGCGGCGGCGGTTCTGGCCGACCTGACAGACCTCGAAGAAGGCGCTTCCTCCCTCCCTCACTAACCGGTGTGGCAGATCAACGCCAGCTGATTTCCAGTGGAACACCTTGGGAACCGATTGTCGGCTATTCCCGGGCGGTTCGCGCCGGAAACTCGGTTCACGTCGCGGGGACCACCGCTACCGGACCAGACGGAACAATCGTGGGCGAAGGCGATCCCTACCTGCAGACAGTTCAGGCGATACGTAACATCGAGACGGCACTGAGAGCGGCTGGATCCTCTCTGGCAGACGTGGTGCGCACCCGCATCTTTGTGACCAACATCGACCATTGGAAAGACGTGGCTCGGGCTCACGGCGAGTTCTTCCGTGAGGTGCGGCCCGCCGCCACGATGGTGGCCGTCAGCCGGCTGGTCGATCCGTCCATGCTGGTGGAGATCGAAGCCGAGGCAATAATCCTGTGAGCGGGCGGCAGCGCTTCACTCAGGTGGACGCCTTTACCGAACAGGCCTTTGCGGGAAATCCCGCGGCGGTGTGCCTGCTGCCCTCCCCGGCCGATCCGATCTGGATGCAGCAGGTCGCTCGGGAGATGAATCTCGCCGAGACGGCCTTCCTGGTTCGGCAGAACGACGGCTTCGATCTGCGTTGGTTCACACCATCGGTCGAGGTCGACCTCTGCGGCCACGCCACCCTGGCGAGCGCCCACGTGCTCTGGGAAGAGCATGAACTGGAGCCGCAAGAGGCGGCGCGCTTCCATACCCGCAGCGGTGTGCTCACCGCCTCCCGGGAGAAGGACACGATCTGGATGGATTTCCCGGCCACGCCCGCCGAGCCGGCTGAACCGCCCCCCGAACTCAAGGCCGGGCTGGCAGCAACCATCCGGTATGTGGGCCGCACCAGGTTCGATTATCTGGTGGAGGTGGAATCCGAACCCGCCCTTCGAACACTGACGCCCGACCTCGGCCAGCTGACTCGCCTTCCTGTCCGGGGCGTGATCGTGACGGCAAAGTCAGAGCACACCAACTACGATTTCGTGTCTCGGTTTTTTGCTCCGGCTGCCGGGGTGCCGGAAGACCCGGTCACCGGCTCTGCGCACTGCGCTTTGGGCCCGCACTGGGGTGCCAAATTGGGGAAGCGGCGAATGGTGGGATACCAGGCGTCTCCTCGAGGCGGGACGGTGATGATTCAGCTCAGTCGGGACCGGGTGCTCCTGGGTGGGCGCGCGGTTACGGTGTTGCGCGGCGAGCTGCTCCATTAGCGCCATCGATCCAGTCGAGGCATTCGGCGCACTGGACCTCCGGGTTGGCCGGATCATCCGCGTCGAGCTCAACGCTCGCGCCCGCAAACCCTCGTATTGTCTGTGGATCGACTTTGGTCCCCTGGGTGAGAAAACCTCCAGCGCTCGGCTCCGCGCGCTCTACCAACCCCAGGAGCTGGAAGGCCGGCTGGTGATTGCCGCGGTCAATCTCGGAACTCGCAACATTGCGGGCTTTTCGTCTGAGGTGCTGGTTCTTGGAGTGCCTAGCGACCAGGGCGACGTCGTTCTGCTTGGGGTAGAGCGAGAGGTCCCGCTAGGAGGAAGGGTCTATTAGAGACTCGAGGCGGGTCAGCGCCCGGCCGTCGAATCTGCCACCACGGGCCGCACTACCAATCCGGTTACCGCCCCGTCGTGCGCCAAACTCCACTCGATCAACATCCGGTGCTTGGATTTGTCGAAGGTGGCACTGCGGCTGTACACAGTGAATGGCTCGGCGCGGTTTACCTGCTCATCGACCTTGCCCTGCTCGGTCCCCAGGTTCTTGACCGCTCGGCTGGCAAAGTCGGCCAGGTCGGTTACACTGCCGAAAGCCTGACGCATGTCGGGCGAGAATCGATCCCACAGCTTCTTATACTCGCTCCCGTACAGCCAGGCCGTGTAAGTCCGGCCCTCCTGCATGGACTTCTGTTCCGGCCGCTTTTCCGCGGGACTACAGGCGACCACGCCGAGCACGGTCAGCAGCAGGCCCAATCTGGCTTTCCCCATCAGCGTCCTCAATATTCGTCGCGCTCAGGCACAGGAGACATCATGCCGGTGTACATCTCGGTGAGATGGAGAGAGTTTCGGGCGTCGTGCAACGAACCAGACTGACCCGACCGAACCCCGCCATGCGGGAGAGTATAACAGGTTCCGCCGATTCAAGAACCCATGCAGGTCAACGCAAATGTGAGGGAGGACGCGATGCGAGATCTTGCCCTGGGAGTCGTGATCGGCTTTCTCGTGGCCTGGGCCTACACCATGCTGTGGAAGGCGCGCTATACCGCAGCGCTGCGCAGCGATGCTGTAGTCAGGAGCCAGGCGATCACCGCCGGCAAGGTGCATGAGCAGCTGCTGCCTTACTTCCCCGATTTTCCTTACAACCCCAAAGACGTTCGCTTTCTCGGCAGCCCTACGGATCTGATCGTCTTTGACGGGCTGGCGAGCGGAGAAGTAAAACGGGTGGTCTTCCTCGAAGTAAAAACCGGAGGTTCCTGCCTTACGGCGCGAGAGCGCTCAGTGCGCGATGCCATTCAGGCCGGCGAAGTAGAATGGCTGGAGGTCCGTCTTACGCGCCCCCTAGCGGAATCAGGGGGACGGGTATCTTAAAGATGACCACCGCGTGGTCCGGAGCGCACCTGGGCGGTGCAGCTCCACCAGGAGCGGTGCCCTCAATGGAGCCTTCAGATGAGAGCTATGCCCCCGCTGAAATCTCTACCCGCTGTTTTCTCCCTTGCTCTGGTCTTTTGTAGCTTCGGATCCAGCGCAAATGCACAGGCCGTGAAGGTGCCACCGCCGATAATCGTGGGCCAATGGAAGGAGGACACTTTCCTTCCTGAGCGGCAATGTCACGGCCACTATGCCGCGGCCGACCTCCAGCAATATCTCACCCAGGCAAGAGTGGCCATGTGGCTTCCGGACACGCGGTCGGTGAACCTGGATCCCAGTGGCGAGTGCATCACGATAAGAGTTCAGAGTCTCGGCGGAGCCCGGCTGGCGGAACTGGTGCTACGGGGCGTGAACGTTCCTCGACAAAGCGTTCTCCTTCTATGGGAGAGGCCGCAACGCCAAGGGTAGCATCCGGAGACTCCGAACCCCGCCGGCAGCGTAGCCTACCCGGCCGGCGGTCCAAGCATGATAAGCCAGCCAGTGCTGGCCCTGAACGTCCACAAACGCTTCCGCCCCACCGGGTCCCGCCACGGGACCATTGGAGGCCATGAGTGGGACGCTCTGGAGTTTGCGACAGGGCCCCAGCGGAGCGGCACAGGCAGCGTACCCGATAGCGTACTCGCCGGAGTTCCACCGGTTTGCCGAATAGAGCAGATGCCAGACACCGCCCTCCTCCCACATGGTTGGCCCCTCAATCAACGGCCCCTCCCACGGCTGATCGGTTTGCAACAGCTCTGTGGGGGTTCCCATCAGACGTTGTGCATCATTGCTGAGGCGTTGACTCCAAAGAGATACCGGATTCCCGCAGCAGTTCCCGTCGTTTTTCCAGATGAGATAAAGCTCCCCGGTTGAGTCGCGGACCACGCTCGCGTCGATCGATCCACCCAGATCGACCTGGCAGAGGAATGGTACCGAGTCTCGATCGGTGAACGGCCCGACCGGAGAGTTCGCTTCGGCCCGGCCGGTGCACTGGCGGCCCGATCGGTGATCGCGGGTCGTAAAGAACAGGAGATATCGGCCCTCGAGAGCAAGCACTGACGGCGCCCAGGTGAGATGTCTGCCCCGTTCGGCCCAGCTGGGAAGAACGGGAAGAGCGTCGCCGGCGGGCGTCCAGTGCATCAGGTCATCCGAACGCAGCGTCGGCACGTTCAAACCATGGGAATTGGTCGCGTAGCCGTAGTAGGTGGAGGCCACGCGAAGGACGAACGGGTCGGCAAAGTCCCCAGGGTATACCGGATTCCGGTACTGACCGACGCCATCCGTCTGACCGGCGGCGGTAGTGGAGTCTGTCGGATCCAGGGCGGACGTGGTGATCGGCTCGTCTACGCAGCTCACCGCCGAGAGCGTGAGCGCAAACGCGACCAGGCCACGCCGCGAGAGCAGCGGGAACATCGTTTCGGCACCGGTCCAGATGATGGGGGCGCGAAGGTTCGCGGGCCCCGAGCCGGCACCTCAGATGGGTGCTCCCGTGCGGCGATCGATGTGGATCAGCGCGACTTGCTCGGCGGCAAGACGCAGTGAAAGGCAAAGCAGGTGCCTAGTGCTTTGAGGACAAGAAATCGTGCAATTTTTTGCGTGATTACTGTGCTGTGTGAAGAAGAAGACAGCGATGGCGTGCTTTTAAGGCTGGGTCACTCAGAGCCGGGCCATCTCCGCCGCTTGCAGAGCGCCGATGGGAAAATCTTTTTGCAAGGGTCCGGCAATACTTTCGGCCACCTCTCTGGCCGCAGCCCGGCCCTCTCGAATGGCGTAGTTGGTGCCACGATCTTCGGGATACACCTGGGCCATGCTGCTTAGGTACAGGCCTGCCAGGGGCGTTTGCCGCGCGGGGATCAGAGCACTGTACCCGCGGACGACGATGGGTTGCGCGTATCGGGCCCGCCAGACGTGCGCCGCCAGCACCCAATCTTTGCTGAAACTGGGGAACATCCGCTTAAGGTGGTCGAGACTGAACCGCACCACCTCATCGTCGCCCCACCGATACAGGTCAGCCGATTCCGGCAGGTACTTCGAGAGGTAAACCACGCGCCGGCCACCGTAATTCTCGGCGGGCTCGAAGTTGGTATGCTCGATCACCCCGACGAAGGGGAACTCCGGATCGTTGACATTGAGCCAGTAGGTTTCCGAAAGACTTCGGTTCAACTCGAGCACCACACAAACGTTAGCCAAGTACTCGATCCGTCTCAGGCTCTGGGTGTACTCCGGCGAAGCGTGCGGCTCGACGAGATCGGCCACAATCGGCAAGGCCGGTGTGGCCAATACCGCGCTCGCCAGGACGGGCCCCTCCGGGGTTCGCACGCCGACAACTCGTCCATGCTGTACCAGCAGCTCGGTGACTGGAGTACCCAGACGAATAGCTCCTCCCCTCTCGCCAACGGCGCGGGCCAGCTGATCGGCGAGGGCAGCGAAGCCACCGCGATAGTAGGCCAGCACCTCCTCCCCACCCTTGCCGCGGCTTCCTCCACGGAGCTTGAGCTTGTTCCAGAACCACACGGCTGAGATTTCTCGGGCATGGGCCCCGAACTTTCCTTCGAGCAGGGGCTTCCAGACAATCTCATAGACCTCACGGCCACCGAGGCGAGTGAGCCACTCCTCGGCGGTCAGGTCTTCCAGCTCCTTCCAGTGTCGCACCCGGCGAGCGCGAAGGGCGAGAAGACCTAGCCGAATCCGGGCCAGGGGCGAGAGCGGAGTGAACCGGAGCACGTCCATCGGAGTGCTCAGCCGGAAAAATCGATGGGCGTAGTACATCCCGGTCCGGGTGGCCCGGTGCAGCACCCGGTCTGACTGCCCGAGCTCATTCACCAGGTCGATGACGTGAGTGTCGCTGGTAAACCAGTGATGGTAGAACTTCTCCAGCCGGGTACCACCAAGATCGAAGCTGCCGGCCAGGCCGCCGACCTCTTCATCCCCCTCGCAAACCGTCACCTGGATGCCGCGTTGAGATAGCTCCCAGGCGGCGGACAGGCCAGTGAACCCACCTCCGATGATCACGACGTGTGAGCGTCCCGCTGTGGTCATGAGGTTGCACCCGAGGTTTTGGCCGTCCGCCCGACGCCGGCAGCCACCGGACGGCGGGACCAGAGGAGGACCGCGAAACCGGCGACAGTCACCGGCAGCCAAATGATCACATGCGCCAGCACCGCGAAGGCCGCAGCAGCAGACCGGCCGGCTCCGTATGCAGTAAGACCCAGGCTGGCGAAGTAATCAAAGGTCCCCACATATCCGGGAGAACTCGGGAGCAGGGTCGCCAGGGTTGCGGCCGCGAGGGCCAGCCAGGCAGCCTGCCAGGGAACCGATATGTGGAGGGACCAGAGTGCAGATGCGAATACGGCCCCTTCCAGGATCCAGGCCACCACGCTGATGCCCAGAAGACTGACGGCTCGGCGGAGAGAGCGGAGCAAGGACAGAGACGCCGTGAGCTGAGCCAGGATCGGGCCTGATTTCGATACCCACTGGTCAGGCAGAAACCGGCCCGCAACGGCCTGCGCGATGCTGGTGAGGCGATCCGGTACCAGCGTGATCGCCACCAGTGCCACCAGGCACAGAGCGCCGGCCCCATAGGCGAGGAGCAGGAAGGCCCGGGGGAATACTCCTGACGTCCTCAGCACGCTTACGAACAGCACAGTCAGCAGCACGAGAAGATCGAGCATCCGCTCGAGAAGCAGAGTGCCGGCGATATGAGCGGCGGGAGCCCGGAGGGTTCTTTGGAAACCGAAAATCCGAACCACATCACCCGCGCGGAGCGGTACGGTGTTGTTCAAGGCGAGGCTGGCAAGAAAGGGGCGGGCGCAGCTGCCCCAGGTCAACGCGGGCTGAACCGGACGCAGCATCCACCACCAGCGGGTAATCCGGGCGCCCATGTCGGCGGTAAGAGCGAGCACCGCAAGCACCAGTGCCGGCCAGCTGGCGCCGCCCAAGACCATGCTCATTTGCTGCCGGTCGACACGCCGAGCGAGCAGCACAGCAAAGAGTGCGGCTATAGCCAACCCGGCCACCGCCCTGCCCCACCGACGCAAGCCGCTCACGCCGGATGCGCCGAGCGGCGTCCTTCCCGCCGCTGATCGCGAGTGGCTCGACGCTCGCGCCAGCTTCGACGGTCTGTCCTGCTCCGGCTATCGCGGCTCGACTCCAGCCGAGGATAGCCTTGCACTGGCACGTCCATACCCAGCGTCTCGCGCACGAGGTAGAGCGGGCGGTGCTTGGCTTCGCCGTAGAGGCGCCCGACGTACTCGCCGATGATGCCCAGTGAGATGAGCTGCGCTCCGCCCAGGAACAGGATCGCGATCATCAGGGCGGTCCACCCAGTTACCCAGCGTTGCGTGAATAGCCGCATGCCCAAGGCGTAAAGAATTGCGAGCAGTGCCAGGCCGGCGAAGACGAACCCCATCAGCGTTGAGAGCCTCAGCGGCTTCACCGAGAAGGACACAATCCCGTCAA
>JBJMPB010000405.1:0-6318 GCA_045803455.1 Gemmatimonadales bacterium
CGATCGTGCCGCCGTTGCACCTTGATCCGAAACCGGCCCTGTACCGACGGAGCGGCCAGGGACTCGACGTCGACGACGTCCTCACCGGGGCGAATGTCGAGGTTGTAGTGCTCCGCCACCCGGCGGTAATAGATCAAGCCATCACGACGGTTGGGCTTCTCGTGACTGGAAATGAAAGGGACTCCCCCGATCTCGATCCGCTCGGGAGTGGAGAAGAAGGTCATGCTGAGCGGGTAGCGCTCGACGGTGGATACGATCGTCCGCCGGTCGAGCAGCACGCAGGGTACACCCGCCTGCTTGGCGGCCACGCCGACCGCAAGCCCGCAAGGCCCCGCTCCTATCACCAGCAGATCAATCCCTTCACCGTCCATCGCTATCCTCTTCGTTCTTCTTCTGGCTGCCCACTTCCCGCTTCCCAGCGCTCAAACCTCGATGATCTGATCTCGCCTGGTTCCCACACTCACATAGCGCACCGGAACACCTGAGAGCTCCTGTAGACGGTCCAGATAGGAGCGCGCAGCAGAGGGAAGATCGGCCAGCTTTCGAGCAGTGCCCGTAGGGCGCTGCCAGCCGGCGTGGGTTTCATAGACCGGCTCTACCCGACCGAGCGCCTCCACTTCAGCGGGCATCTCCTCGCATGGTTCGCCTCCCAGCCGGTACATGGTCCCGACCAGGATCTCAGGGAAAGAATCGAGCACGTCGAGCTTCGTCACCGCCAGCCCCGTGAGTCCGTTGACGCGGGTGGCATAGCGCACAACGGTGGCGTCGAACCAGCCGCAGCGCCTTGGCCGCCCGGTGACAGCGCCAAATTCACCTCCCAGCTCCCGCAAACGCTGCTCATATGGAGCTTGGGCTTCGGTAGGGAGTGGCCCGTTCCCCACCCTCGTGGTATATGCCTTGACCACCCCCAGTACGCCGTCGATGGCCGTAGGTCCGATACCCGCTCCAACTGCTGCCCCGCCGGCGGTTGTGTTGGAGGAGGTGACATAGGGATACGTACCGTGATCGACGTCCAGCAGCGCCCCCTGGGCTCCCTCCAGCAGAACACGGCGTCGGTCCTTGATGGCGCGATGCAGCAGCAGACCAGCGTCCGCGGCCAGAGGCAGCAATCGCGGCGCCAGCCCTTCCAGCAACCGGACGTGCTCATCCAGATCGGCCCGCTCGGTACTCTCCATCAGCTGAAGCAGCTGGTTGGCGCGATGGACCCGGTCTGACAGAAGCATGCGCGCGCATTCGACCCGGCGAAGATCGGTGACCCGGATGCCGCGGCGGCCGTACTTGTCCTCATATGCCGGGCCGATGCCGCGTCCGGTGGTACCGAGCTTCTGGCTCTTCTCGCTCGCGGCGTCGAGCAGCTTGTGATAGGGCAGAACCAGATGAGCGCGATCCGAGATGAAGAGTCTTCCGGAGGTGTCGATACCACGCTGGTGCAGGCTGTCGAGCTCGGCAAACAGGTTCTCCGGCTCCAGGACAACCCCGTTGCCGATCAGGCAGGTGACGCCGGAGTGCAGGATCCCTGAGGGAATCTGCCGCAGGATAAACTGGGTATCCCCGATGACCACCGTATGCCCGGCGTTTGCCCCGCCCTGGTAGCGCACCACCAGGTCGGCGCGTTCTGCCAGGACGTCCACCAGCTTGCCTTTCCCTTCATCACCCCACTGGGCTCCAACGACCACGAGGCAGGTGGTCTTGGCATCGAACATGTCGGCTCCGCGGCTGAAACAACAAAAGAGCCCCTCGCGGGGCTCCTGCGTCCTCGGGCAAACCTACCCGTCAGCCGATCAAAGGTCAATTTGCGCGACTGCCCTGCCCACTCGCTTCGCCACCTCTAACGACAGGCCATCAGCCGTATCCGCTGGGGTATGAATGCGACGAAGCGTGTTCCAGGTGAGCCGGCCGATCGTCATGGCGGCACCGCCGGTCCGGCTCAGTGGAGCGCTGTCGACGAAGATGCCGAGCGGCAAACGGCGTCGTCGGAGAGGAAGTCCGAGCTCGGTCAAGCGGGACTCCAGGGCAGCGGCCAGCGCGGTACCTCGAGCATCGTGGCTCACCAGGAAAAGAGCTCCCTCCTGGTCGATGGTATCGAGGTTGACGAATTCGGTGCCCTCCAGGCGGCCGCTGGCGCGGGCAAAGACCCTGGCCCCGACCAGGCCGAACTCCTCGGCTCCGGTGATCAGGATGCCGATACGAGGATCAGCGGTGGACTCGGCAGCCTTCAGCGCCGCGGCAATCCCGCTGCCGTTGTCCCGGGCACCGTGCGAGCGCCCACGAAGCCGGCCGCCAGCGGCCAGCGCCCCCGCCAGAATCGCCAGAGCGAGCCCTGGCAGCAATGCGCTCCAGGGCAGCGGCGCTCGCAACCGGAGGAGCGCGAGTAGGGTGAGCACAACCACGGTGAGAGCGGTGATCCACACGGCCACCAGACGGCCTGCCATTGAGTGTCCCTGGGCCTTGGTGTCCAGGTGGGCGACGATCCACCGGTGCGGTGGTTGGTCCCCCCGGGTTGCGATCAGGTTGGCATCCTCGCGAGGAGAATCTCCGAGCGGCATCCAGCCTAAGCCGGCGCCCGCTGCGATGATGCTGAGCGCGGTGATTCCGACGGCCCAAACCGCGAGAGCGGCCCACTGGGGTGGCACGGTCGACGCCAGAAACGGCAGGAGTACCAGCGCCAATCCACCGAGCCCAGCGCCGAACAGCGGGAAGGCCCGGAGGCTTGCCGGGGTAAAACTGAATTTTTGAAGGGTTACTGTATAGCCGAGCTGAGTGAGGTAGGAGGAAACCATTGCGCGGGCTTCGCTGGATTCCGGCGTGCCCGCCTCTCGAGAAGTCGAGAGCACCCGGCGAATGGTTTCGGCAAGCGGTGTCTCCCCAGACAACGTGATATCAGGAGGAGGCGGTGCGCTTCGTCCGCTTGGGGCCGGCGAACGCATTTCCCGCGGCAGCCAATGCCGCCTTTTGGGTTTCGGCGGTGATCAGACCGGCCTCGATGAGCTCTTCGAGGTGCTGCTCGAAGGTTTGGCTGCCAAGATCTTTTCGCGCGTCTGCCATGTGCCGTTTGACCTGGCTCAGCCGTTCCGCGTCTTTGAGACACTCCCTGACCGCGGGTGTTCCCACCAGAATCTCCACTGCCACCACCCTGCCGTCGTCTTTCTTGGGCAGCAGTTGCTGCGAGATGATGGAGCGAACCGCCTCAGCGAAGCGCATCCGGCCCACATCTCGCTCGGCGGGAGGAAGTGTTCCGATTACCCGCTCGACCGTAGCCACCACGTCCGGAGTGGCAATGGTTCCGATGACGAGGCGGCCGGTTTCTGCCGCCTTGAGCGCCGTGTCGATGGTGGGGGCGTCGCCCATGTCTCCCAGAATCACGACGTCAGGGTCCTGGCGGAGCGCGGCGCGCAGGCCCACCGCCAGGCTCTCCGTATCCACGCCGACCTCCCGCTGGGTGATCGAGCAGCTGAGGTCTCGATGGAGGAACTCGATCGGGTTCTCGATGGTCACCACGTGCTTGTGTAGTGTCCGGTTGATGTGGTGCACCATTGCCGCCACCGTAGAGCTCTTCCCGCTTCCGCTGACGCCACTCACCAGCACCAAGCCGCGCTCGGACTCGGCGATCTGCTTCAGAACTTCCGGCAGGCCCAGAGACTCGATGGTGGGCACCGCAAAGGGGATCACCCGCATGACGATCATAAATGACGCGCGCTCACGCCGCACATTGACCCGGAACCGCCCAACCCCCGGCATGCCCCAGGAACAGTCGAAGTCCCGGATTCGATCGATCCGCGCCCGATCCTCCTCGCTGCTCATCAGTTTCAGCGCGATAGACTTGGTCTGGTCCGGCGTCAGCCGCTGTTTGGTGAGGGGAACCAGCTTGCCATTGATGCGGGCGCGAAAGACATCGCCGGCCTTGATGTGCAGGTCGGAGGCTCCACGCTCTACCGCAGCCTTGATGATCTTTTCCAACTGTCCGCCGGGGTAAGGGGTCAAGCCAAGTTACGATCCAGGTTCGCGCCGGGCGGAAAGAGCCTGCGGCGTGGGACTCAGAAGCCCCATACGATCGCGAACCTCTCGCATGGTTTCGGCAGCCATGCGGTGGGCGGTTGCAGCCCCATCCGCCAGGATCTCGTCCACCCGCTCCGACTGTTCCCCGAGCTCCAGGGCACGCTCCCGGATTGGGGCGAGGGCCGCGATGATATTATCGGCCAGTACCCGCTTGCAGTCGAGGCACCCCCACTTGGCCCCCCGGCAGTTCTCGGCCACCAGGGCGACGGTTTCCGGTGGAGAGAAGTACTGGTGCAGGTGATAAATATTGCAGACCTCCGGGGTGCCGGGATCACGCCTGGTTACGCGCGCCGGATCCGTTTTCGCCGGCCTGAGCTTCTGCCAGATCTCGTCCGGGCTGTCCAGCAAGCCGATAGTGTTACCCATGCTCTTGGACATCTTGGCCTGTCCATCCAGCCCGGTAATGCGCTTGGCCTCGGAGAGGATCGGCTCGGGCTCGGGAAAGAAGTGCTCACCCCGGCCAAACTCCGCATTCCATTTACGGGCAATATCCCGGCTGAGCTCGAGATGCTGGATCTGATCCTCTCCCACCGGGACCAGGTCCGCCCGGTAGAGCAGGATGTCTGCTGCCATGAGAATGGGATAGTTGAGCAGTCCGGCCGGCACACTCTCGAAACGTTGCGCCTTATCTTTGAACTGCGTCATCCGCTCCAGCTCACCCAACGGCGTAACCGTGTTGAGGAGCCACTGGAGCTCGGCATGCTCGGGGACGTGCGATTGCACGAACAGAGTGGCGCGTTCCGGATCGATGCCCGCGGCCAGCAACCCAATGGCCATCTCGCGCGTCCGCTGGCTCAGCGATTCGTGATCGTATTTCCCGGTAATCGCGTGCAGGTCCACCACGCAGAACAGGGTCTCATAACTGTGCTGAAGGTTGACCCAGTTCCTGACTGCCCCCAGCCAGTTGCCGATATGCAGCTCACCGGAGGGCTGAATTCCTGAGAATATGCGGGGCATCGAGGCAAGTTACCTTCCCCATCCTGAGCGCACAAGCCAGTGTCTCACTTAGACTTACTGGACCAGGCCAGATCCGCGGCCGAGCAGGCCGCGCGGTATCTGCGGAGCGTGGAGCGGCCCGACAGCCCCTCCGGATGGACCCTGAAGGGACGGCGCGACTTCGTCACTGAGGTCGATCGGACGGCGGAGGGTATCATCCGAGACGTGCTCCAGAATGGAGGTCGGGGCACTCGAATTGTCGGCGAGGAGCTCAGCCCAGAGATTGTGACGGAAGGTCTAGTCTGGGTGGTAGATCCGCTGGACGGAACTACCAACTTTCTGCACGGGTATCCCAGCTATGCCGTAAGCATTGCGGCCGCGATGAACGGTGTACTCGAGGCAGCGGTGGTGCACCACGTGCCTCGTAATGAGACCTATCATGCCACCCGGAACGGAGGAGCCTGGATGGGAAACCGCCGGCTCCAGGTTTCCCGGATCCACGACCCCGAGTATGCGCTCATCGCGACCGGATTTCCTTTCCGCGATCTCACCGGATTGGACGAGTATCAAAAACAGTTTGGCCGGGTTGCCGCTGGCACCAGCGGAATTCGACGCCCGGGTGCAGCCGCCCTCGACCTCGCGGACGTTGCTGCCGGCCGGTTCGACGGCTTCTGGGAACAGCATCTCTCCGCCTGGGATATCGCCGCAGGTTGCCTGCTGATCAGGGAGGCTGGCGGTGTGGTCACCGACTTCGGAGGGCGCGATCTCGGGATTGAGCACTCCGGGGTAGTAGCCGGAAATCCGGGCATGCACCGATGGCTTCTCGCCATTTTGAGCTCGGGAGAGTAGCTCATAGCAGATCCAGCTTGGTCAACCAGCCGATGCCGTGCTAGGATGAGGTTCCGAGCCTGATATGGATGACATAGAGATCCTGAGCAGCGAAAGCACGATTCAGCAGTGGTCCGATGCCGTGGCCGCTGCCAGCGCCACGCCGGCGGGTGGTGCCGTAGCTGCGCTTACTTCCGCGCTGGCGGCTTCGCTGGTGACGATGGTTGCCGGCCTCACCACTCGGCGAGAGAAATACGCGGCGGTGCATGGCTATGCCCAGGAGATTCTGGAGCGAGCCGAGCTGCTGCGGGTGGATCTGGTGGAGCTGGCCCGCCACGATGCCATCGTTATTGCCGAGTATATGGACGCGCTCACCCTGCCCCAGGCAACGGAATTCGAGCGGACCGCCCGCGATGCCGCCCGGCGCGCCGCCTTGCTGGAGGCTGCCCGGGTTCAGTTGGAGTTGTTGGATCAGGCGGCTGAGGTCTCAGCGCTGGC
>JBJMPB010000479.1:0-3098 GCA_045803455.1 Gemmatimonadales bacterium
CTCTGGCTCCGCCACGGAAGAAGGTCCAGAGGGGTTCGAGCGAAACAGTGCCCAGTGAAAGGAGGTTTGGGGACTCCTTCTGGCTTGTCAGTCCGCTCTCCAGGAAGCCGACCTTCACTCCCGAGGTGGGGTCCTGCAGCCGCGCAAGGTTCTCCACGCCGCCTTCGGTCCGGATCACCCGCAGATCGATCCCTGCGTGCCGAAGCACCTCCTGGTACCGGGCACCGAGCTCATCGTAAGCGCTCCCCGGGGGCCCGGTCACCATTGTGAGCGTATGTGGAGGAAAGGGGCTACCCACCGTCAGGACCATCCAGAGTCCGGCGCCGAGGGCAGCAAGGCCGGCGAGAGCAGCGGCGAGCCGGCGGGAAGGCAAGGGCAGTTACATCAGCGCGGCGGCTGGAATGGCCAGGAGGGGTGCCACACCACTGCGCAACACGCGCTCAGTAGTGGATCCGCGCAGGGCGTCGAGGAAACCGTTGCGCCCGGCCGTGGTCATCACAATGAGATCGGCGACGCACTCGCCGGCCACGGCAACGATGGTATCCACCACGTCGCCCTCCCGGGTCACCTTCTTCCAGGTCCAACCGGGCTGCTCTTCGGCCTCGACGGAGGGAATTTCGCCGCGGCCCACGTGCAGCAGAGTGAATGTGATTTCGGGACAGTGCAGGGCCCACGCCAGCCGCCAGGCGGCCTCGATTGCCGGTTCCGGCCGGGGTGCCGAGTCTACCGGTAGCAGGATGCTCCGAAGAGAAGAGCTCCCGTCGGCCTGAGAGATGAAGCCTTCGCATCCGTAAGGCAGGAACAGCGTAGCGGCAGAGGCTGCCTTCGCGATTGGCTGAGACACCGAACTGCGAGTCCAGCGCATGTGGCCCTGATGGGTGTGCGCGGCAAGCACCACCAGATCGGTAGGATTTTTCTCGAGAAACCGCTCCGCGGCGCGGACCGGATCGGAGTCCTTCATCACCACCTTCCGCACATCGATTCCCAGTGAGGCGACCGCTTTGCGCGGGCTGTTGGGCGGCAACAGCTTCCAGCGCTCGAGAGTCCCCCGGACACCGGGGAATTCGGTCCAGCCTTGATCCCGCTGCTCCGACACGTGCAGCATGTCGAGCCCGGCTTCGGCCGCGAGGGCGATCTTGAGCGCGTGGGCAAAGGCCACCTCGCTGCCTTCGGAGAAGTCGGAGGGATGGAATATCGACTGGATGGGGCGGGAGGCAGATACCATGATGCCCTATCCTCAGTACCCGTGAGTCCACGCGAGTCCCAGGCCGAAGCTCACGTACGACTGATCGTCGACGTTCCCGGCGGACAACGCGTAGTTGTATCGACTGCTCAGCACCGCGGATAGTCCCGGGCGCACCGGAATGGCAAGGCCGGCTTCGGGTCCGAATCCAAAGTGCCAGTTCGTCTCGTGGATCGAGTAAAGACCGATATCCATACGTTGCTCCAGGACATAGGTCCCCACGTTGGCGGCAAGGTACGGCCGGAGGTTACCCGGACGGCCGAGGAAGTAGGAGACGTTGGCCAGCATCGGAAATGAGTTCACGTAACGGAACTGATCCCCGCTGATGTCCACCCCGAACGCGGAGACGACCTGGTCGGTCTGCTGGTCGAACACCTGCCAGCCGAAGCTCAGCCCGAGCGCGAGGTTGTCGCTCATCTGCTTCTTGAAGTCGAGCCCGATCCCTCGCCAGCCAAACGCGTCGGTGACCTCCTGGGTGTTTGCCAAGGGCTGCGCGGGCTGATAACTGAGAGCCGTCCACCACTGGGCGGAAGCCGGCGATACGCTGAGCACCGTCGGCAGAAGGGCAAACGCCACGACCCGCCGAATTGCTCGCATGGTGTGTCTGCTCATCTACGGATGACCGAGGTAGGGTGACTGAGCGAAGGCGCGATCGATGGCCTGATCGATCCGGAACGGGGCGTCGGTTGCTGAGCCTTCGAGCAGCCCGCGAAGCGCAGCGGTCCAGATGGCCGGTACTCTTTGCGCCGTCGCGTCGCTCCGGCGAAGATCCCACATATCGACCGCAATGGTCCCAACGTCATACTGCGATGCGCTGACCACGGGATATCCCACACCCCAGCCCGGGCTGTAGCAGCACGGCCAGCCGTACCATCCCCAGTATCCCCACCATGGATAGCTGACATAGATGTCGGTGTTTCTGACCGCAACACCTTTGATCAGGACTGCTACGTCGGGCAGGTTATTGGGATCGAAGCTCGGCAGCCGGGTGTAGCCCAGGGCGGCCATCTGCGCCGCAACGCCATCCAGAATCAGCTGATCGTAGGTGTGATCGAAGGGCAGAACGGTTGCCACGCTTTCCGGCGGAACAATCGCAACCACCGAGTCCGGCATGACGAATGTACCGATGCTGGCAAAGTTGACCGTATCATCGTGGGCTGTGGCGACGACATCCAGCTGGGCAGGGCCGTTCGGTTCACCGGGATGGCAGGCGGTGGCAAACGCGATCAGAGCCAGAAAGCAATGCAGCAGAAGGCCGTAGCGGACGCACCAATTGAGCGTGGATGAGCGCATCACACGAGGTCCCGTCAAGACAGAGTCAGAGAAAACTCAATATGGGACAAAAATGGTGAGCCCTGGAATACCGGCCAATTACACGAAAGGCTAGGTTGGAGGCATGGTTATGCCCCGGAAGTTCTTCCTCGCGCACCCGAACTGACATATCGTATCTAGGTTCTAACCCAGGTGCTCGGCCTGGCTGGCGGGTATTCTTGGTTATCCCGATTCGATCTTCCCTTCTGGAGATAGACCGATGGCACCCGTGCCTTACCGGATCACGGTTCACAACATTGAAGCTTGTAACTGCGGCACCGCCTGCGGCTGCCAGTTCTCCGGTTTCCCTACCTCCGATGATGGAGGCTGCGAGGCACTGATCGGAGGAGAAGTAAAGGAAGGGAAGTATGGCGACGTTGCGCTCAACGGAGTCCGTTACGTGATAGCCATCGACTACCCTCAGGCCATCCA
Source organism: Gemmatimonadales bacterium (assembly GCA_045803455.1). Lineage (GTDB taxonomy): Bacteria > Gemmatimonadota > Gemmatimonadetes > Gemmatimonadales > GWC2-71-9 > CAVVWJ01. Next base: position 2,987 of record JBJMPB010000479.1, read on the forward strand.
TCAGGGGAACGGGAAGGTCGCGGTGTTCATTGACGAGAAGGCCAGCGACAAGCAGGCCGAGGCCATCGCTATGATTCTCTCGGGTCAGGCCGGAGGGATGCCATTCGAGGCA
>JBJMPB010000510.1:0-4960 GCA_045803455.1 Gemmatimonadales bacterium
GGCCGAAGAGAATCAGGAGATCGGCCCCCGTAGCATAGTGAGCGAGCGCCTCACGAGAGGCGGACCCCAGGCCCGACCTTCCCTTCCAGGCACGCGGCTCGGCAAAGACCATGACCACACGCGATCCACCGGAGTAGCGCCCGATCAACTCGGGGCCAAGAGCGCGCTGCACGTAATCGGTGGAGCTCGGCGGGTACGGACCGCCCACATCGTCGTCGACCACCACCAGATCCAGAGGTCCTACCAGTGTTGGAGGCGCGCCTCGCACCATCCCCGACTTCAGCAGTGTGTCCGCTAGCGCATCGGCCGATTCAAAGGGCCCTCGGGTTACCGGCGGGGTCGGGGCAGTCGCAGCCGTCAGCGCGCGATCATAGCGGGTGAGCGACTCCTCCAACCGTTCCTGGCTCAGATTGCCGCTGGCCATCGCGGCCTCCAGCGCGTCCCTCACTCGACGGGGATCGTTGGGATAGAGCAGCAGGTCGGCCCCGGCCTGGACGGCCTGTACCGCCGCATCTGACTCGCGCCGGCCCGACAACGCTCCGTCCATTATCAGGGCGTCAGTAACCACGAGACCATCGAACCGAGACTTGCCCCGAAGCTCCCCCAGCAGAGTGCGGGAGAGCGTGGCTGGGAGATGAGAGTCGTCCAGCGACGGATAGGCCACGTGCGCGGTCATGATGGAGGCGACGCCGCTTTCGATGGCCACGGTAAATGGCAACAGGTCGGCACTGCGCAGAGCTGCGGCCGGCGCTTCCACTACCGGCAAGGTGATATGCGAGTCAACCGTGGTCCTGCCGTGCCCCGGATAATGCTTGGCACAGGCCAAGGCTCCCGCGGACTGACATCCCTCGATCCACTGCCGCACACAGGTGGCCACGTCATTGGGATCGGCGCCGAACGCCCGCGTCTGCACGATGGGATTCTCCGGCAGAACGTCGAGATCCGCCACCGGAGCAAAGATCCAATTGATTCCCACCGCCCGGGCCTCCTGCGCGGTTACCGATGCGGCCCAACGGACCACCGCCGGATCTCCCAAGGACGCCAGTGCCATGGGTGGAGGAAATTCGGTTAGTCCGGCAATCTGCTGCCCTGCTCCCCGCTCCAGGTCCGCGGCCAGGAGCAGTGGCCGACCGGCCCGGCGCAACAGGTCGGCGGTGAGCCGGCGTACGCTTTCCGCGGTTCCTCCGAAGATGATGAAGCCGCCCACACCGATCTCCAGCGCGTCGGCGATCCTGCCGGCCTCGTGGGCAAAGCCGCTGAGCGCTTCCGAGCGTAGAGCCGGAAGAATCAGCCGGGCGGGTATTCGATTGCTTGCGTGCGGGGTCATGCGGGTGTCACCGCACCCAGCACGCGAGGACCACCCGCCCCGGTAGCGGCGGGAAGATTTCCCGGCTGCCCGTGCAGTGTGAGGTAGCCGAGCAGGGCAAATGCCACTGCTTCCTTGGCATCACCGGGAAAGAACAGATCGTCGAAGCGTCGGAGCTGATGCTCGCCCCGGCTCATCAGGTACCGGGACAGGGCGGTCATGAGGCCGGGGTGATGGCAGCCCCCACCGGATGCCACCACCTCTACCTGGGCTGGAGTCCACCGGCCGATCGCGTCGGAAACTGTCCGAGCAGTCAGCTCGACCGCCGTCGCAACGGCGTCCGCGCCGGGAAGCCGACGGTACAATGCCTCCGCGTACGCGTCTCCGAAGCGCTCGCGGCCGGTGCTCTTGGGTGGAGGAGCGGCAAAGAAATCATCCTCGAGCAGCTCTCCTAAGACCCGCTCATCGATTTGTCCCCGCGCCGCAATCTTGCCGTCTCGATCGTAGCTGCAGTTGCGGTCCACCAGGCGGGCGGTGGCATCGATCAGCGCCATACCCGGACCTGTGTCAAAGGCCAGGACGCCCTGGTCCAACGCGCGTTGCTCGACATAGGTGAGGTTGGCCATGCCGCCAAGATTGAGGAGAATGCGGGGCGCGTCCACGGCGGCAAAGAGCAGCACGTCAGCCATCGGTACCAGCGGTGCCCCCTGCCCTCCCGCTGCCACATCGCGGGCGCGAAAGCCGCTGACAACGCGGACGCCGAACCTTTCGGCGAGGATGGCGGGCTCACCCAGCTGCCAGGAGACCACCGGCGGCTCGTGCCAGATGGTCTGTCCGGGGACTGCGATCAGGGACAGCTCGGAGGCCGGTACGTTGCTGTGCTCGAGCAAGGTTTGTACGGCGTCCGACGCCCACTCGGCCAGCTGCACATGGAGGCGGGCCAGGGTGGCCGCGTTAGCGCCATTCAGCGCCTGCCGAAGCTGGGTTCTTTCCTCGTCGGTATAGGAACGGGTAACGAAGTCTAGCAGTGTCGCATGGGTCGGACCCTGAAACCGAACCAGTGCTGCATCCATGCCATCCAGAGAGGTGCCCGACATGAGGCCAATGGCCAGTGTGGGTCGCTCCGTCATTGGGAGCGCACCGGTGGCGGATCGCCGACCACTGGACGAAGGCGGCCCTCGTGCTGGGCCAGCAGCCGTTCAGCCTCTGTCTTACTCACGCCGCGTCGACCCATCACGATTGCGGTCTTGACACTGCCCTGAGCCGCGTCGATGACGGCGCGGGCGGCGCCCCGATCTAGTCCCGTGGTCTCCATGACAATGCGTTGGCTCCGGTCGATGAGCTTGTCGTTCCAGGCGCGGAGATCGACCATCAGATTGCCGTAAACCTTTCCCAGGCGGATCATCGCTCCGGTGGTCAGCGTATTGAGCACCAGCTTGGTGGCGGTTCCCGCCTTCATCCGGGTGGAGCCGGTGACGATCTCAGGCCCGACCAGCACCGTGATGAACACCTCGCACACCCCGGTCAGCTGCGACGGCGGCTCGGAACAGGAGACTAGTACCGTACGGGCGCCTAGAGCGTGGGCGCGAATCAGGCCGGCCCTCACATAGGGAGTGGTGCCACTCGCCGCGATTCCGACCACCACGTCGTTGGAGCCGATCCGCAGTGAATCGAGGGCCGCCACGGCCGCGCCGGTGTCGTCTTCTGCCCCCTCGACCGATCGCACGAGCGCCGCAGATCCGCCCGCGATCAGTCCCACAACCATGTCGGGGGAAGTTCCGAAGGTGGGCGGACATTCCGCCGCGTCAAGCACACCCAGGCGTCCGCTGGTGCCGGCGCCGACGTACACCAGCCTGCCGCCGGAGCGAAAGGCGGCCTCAAGAAGATCGATTGCTTTGGCAATATGGACGCGGGCCCGGGCGACGGCGCCCGGGACGGTGGCGTCTTCGGCGCCGATGAGGTCAACGATCTCGAGCGCGGAGGCGGTATCGATGGCAATGCTGCGAGGATTACGCCGTTCGGTCAGGCGTGTGTCGAGGTAGTCGTCAGCCACGCAAGCTAAGGATGGGGAGTATCCAGCCGTCAGCGTCGGGCTAAATTAGGACCACTCCGATGTTCGGGGCAACTCTCTCAGATCAGGACACTTACTCCGGAGCCAGTGTGCGAGTTCCCGCTGCCCTGCTGATCGTGTCATTCACCCTGGCCTGTGGTCATCCTTCCGCCACTCCTGAAGCATCGCCGGTGTCCGGTGTCTCCGCAGACTGGCCGTATCTGGGAAAGTCGCGAGTGACCGCCTCGAGACAAGCGATGGTGGTGTCCGGAAGTCCGATCGCGAGCGAGGTGGGCCGGAACATTCTGCAGCAGGGCGGAAACGCAGTGGACGCGGCGGTTGCGGTGGGCTTTGCCCTGGCGGTAGTGCATCCCGAGGCCGGGAATATTGGCGGTGGTGGCTTCATGATCATCCGCCCCCACGACGGCGGCAAGGTGCAGGCGCTTGACTATCGCGAAACCGCGCCGGCCCTGGCCACCCGCGACATGTACCGTTCGGCGGGCGAGGACGGCAGTGTAACGGGACATCTCTCGGCCGGGGTGCCGGGGGCTGTGGCCGGTCTGACTGAAGCCCATCGGCGCTACGGCCGGCTACCACTGGCCGCGGTGATCCAGCCGGCCATCCGCCTCGCCCTCGAAGGATTTACGGTGGATGACTACCGCAGTCGCTCTATCGGCGAGGACAGCGCCCGGCTGGCGCGCTTTCCCGCCTCACGCACCACCTTCCTGCCGGCTGACCGGCCGCCCCAGCCGGGCTCGACCTTTCGCCAGCCGGAGCTCGGTGCGACGCTCGAAGCCATTCGCGACAGCGGCGCGGCCGGCTTCTATCGCGGGCGGGTGGCCGAGCTGCTGGTAGCAGAGATGAGACGCGGGGGTGGAATTATCAGTCTCAAGGACCTGGCCGATTATCGCGCCTTCTGGCGCGATCCCATCGAAGTCAGCTATCGCGGCTACACCATCTATTCCATGCCGCCCGCTTCGTCCGGCGGGGTGACGATGGGAGAAATTCTGAACATCATGGAAGGTTTCAGCCCGCTGCCTCGGTTCGGGTCAGCCGCTCTGATCCACCGCGAGGCCGAAGCGATGCGGCGCGCTTTCACCGACCGGAACACCTACCTGGGTGATCCGGGGTTCGTCCGTAACCCGATCGATCGGCTGCTGTCCAAGCAGTACGCCGCCGATCTCCGGCGCCAAATCGGGGAGCGCGCTTCTCCCACGCCGGTTTTCGAGCCTGCGGCGGCCGCTGGATCCTCGACCACCCACTACTCGGTGGTAGATGCCGAAGGAAATGCCGTCAGCTGCACCACTACGCTGAACAACAGCTACGGCAGCGCGGTGACGGTGACGGGGGCGGGCTTCCTGCTGAACGATGAAATGGATGACTTCGCCACTTCACCGGGGGAGCCAAACATGTATGGCCTGGTCCAGGGCGAGGCGAACGCCATTGCGCCGGGAAAGCGAATGCTGTCAGCCATGACGCCGAGCATCGTGCTGAACCCGCAGAAACAACTGTATCTGGTCGTAGGGACGCCGGGTGGTCCGCGCATCATCACGATGGTATATCACGTGATCTCCAACGTCATCGACCACCGGATGTCCCTGGCA
>JBJMPB010000420.1:0-6801 GCA_045803455.1 Gemmatimonadales bacterium
TGCGCCGTCTTCCGCCCGATTCCGGGAAGCCTGGCAAGCTCGGTGATCAGCTCGTCGATCGCGCTCACCGGTCAGAAAGGAGAGCCAAATGGCAGCGAGGGCACCTTACGCATTTCGCTCTGGAGCATCTCCGCTGCCCGGCGCTGAGCCTCGGCCACCGCAGTCAGCACGAGATCGCTGAGAAATTCGGCGTCGTGATCCTCGAAAACGGCCGGATCGATCCACACTGCGCGTACTGTGCCACGGCCGTCGGCGGTGATCTTCACCATGCCGCCGCCCGAGGAGGTCTCGATGGTACGGTTTGCCAGCTCCGTCTGAAGCTGCTGCAGCCGGCCCTGCATCTGCTGGCCCAGCTGAAAAAGTTGCTGAAGATCTGCCATACTATCGGGTAACCCTGCCATGGTTCAATGAGTCTGGGGGTTAGAGTCTAAACTCCTTGACTCTAGGCTCTTTACACACGTGTCAGTCTACGATCTCCAAATCTAACGCATCGGCCGCCGTGTCGAGGGCGGGATCTTTGGCCCGGAACTCCCGCAGCCGGTCCGCTTTGATGCTCGAGTCGGACATTCGGCGGGGCCTGGACTGCGGGGCCTCCGGCTGGGCCGGGTTGGCAACGAGCCGCAATCGGATGGGCTGGCCGAGGCTGCGGGTGAGGATCTCCTCCACTGTTGGGGCCTCCTGCTCCAGCCGCTCCGCGAACAACTGGTTGGGTTCGCTGAGCGCCACGTTGAGATAAGGCAATACCAGAGCCACCGGCTCGACCGAGGCCAGGAGCTCGCCGAGGAACCGGCTCTGCACCCGGGCGGCGACGATTATCGCGGGCCAGCCAGCGCGAATGGCCTCGATCGATGGGGCCAGTTTCGCAGTAGGCGGGGGGGCGGGGATGCTGGGAGGCGGGGACGTGACTTCACCAGCAGTCCGAGTCTCACGCTTCTGACTTGTCTGACTCCCTGCCTCTCTGCTTCCCGAGTTCCCCACTTTCCCGGCTTCCCCCCTTACCTGCTTCCCCACTGATTCCTGCCCCGGTTCCCCACTTCCGCGCTTACCCGCCAGAACTTCCTCCAGATCCACCACTCGGTCCATCAACGACCAGCGGAGCAGCAGGGTCTCGACCGCGAGGCGCGGATTGACGCTGCGCCGGATGTTGTTCTCGTCTTCCGCCAGCAAGCGCAACATTCGGAGCACGTCGCCCGGCTGCAAACGGCTCCGGTACTCCTCCAGTCTTGCGCGCACCGCCTCGGTGAGGTCGTCCGGCTCGGCACCCACCTGGAGCATCAGCAAGGCCCGGAGCACATCGGCAGCGCCGGACATGAACTCCGAGAGGTCGACCCCAGCGTCACACAGCCGGTCCACGAGCGGAAAAACTGCGCCCGGCTCGCGCTCGGCCACCGACCGCAGCAGCTCTCCGAACAGCTCATCATCGGCCAGCCCCAGAACCTCCCGGACCCGCTCCGCCGTCACTACTCCCTCTCCGAAGCTCAGGCACTGATCGAGAACCGAAAGCGCGTCCCGCATTCCGCCATCGGCGTGGCGCGCGATCAACGTGAGCGCATCGTCCTCAGCCTGAAACCCCTCCGCCGCAAGCACCTGCTTGAGCCGGTCCCGAATGGCGCCGGGACCGATTCGGCGGAAATCGAAGCGCTGGAGGCGGGACATCACCGGGGCTGCCGTGGCCGCGATCTTCTGGGGTTCGGTAGTGGCAAAAACAAAGATCACCCCCGGAGGGGGCTCTTCCAGAATCTTCAAGAGCGCGTTCCACGCCTCGCGGGTCAGCATGTGCGCTTCGTCGATGATGTAGACCTTGGAGTGGCCCTCACGCGACGCCGCGTACATGGCCCGCTCCCGCAAGTCCCGGGCGTCTTCCACTCCCCGGTTGCTGGCAGCGTCGATTTCGACCACGTCGAGATTGGCCGAGCCGTTCCAGATGCGGAGGCAATTCTCGCAATTGCCGCAGGGATCACCTGACGGATCCCGCTCGGCGCAGTTGAGCGCCATCGCGAGGATGCGGGCGGCGGTGGTCTTCCCCACCCCTCTGGGACCCGTCAGGAGATACCCATGCCCGACACGGCCCCGGGACACGGCGCCGCGGAGCACGGCCGCGACGTGGTCTTGCACGAGGAGGTCGGAAAAGCGCTTGGGGCGATATCGGCGAGCGAGGGAGATCATATCAGCGGGCCAAAAAGAGAAGTGCCTCAGGCACCCCGAAGCGACACCGGACATCGCTTAGCGCTGCTACCGGCGAGGTCCTGACGCGGTTCGCGCGCCGGCGCCCTTCGGACCTGAGGCATCGGTAATATAACCCGCCCCGAACGGGGTGGGAATTGCGATGACTAGTGCTGCGGAGCGAGGTTCGAGCTGTACATATCTACTACGTACTTCCAGCTGCCGTCGGCCTGCTTCTTCAGAATTTCCAGGAACTTTCCTTCGTCTGCCACGCCGGGATTGGCTTTGGCCTTGGGGACCGCGGTGAAGCGGTAATGCCCCATGTTGTAGGCCAGATCACCCCGCCCTTCCACGACGTCGGAGTTGATCTCGAAACGAACGGTGTAGGCCTCGAAGAATCCTCCCCAGAACGCGCGGATGGCGGTGCGGCCCTTTTGCGGGGGCAGATTGGGAGGAAGCAGAGCCGCGTTGGTCGCATACACACCAGCAATGGAATCCGCACTGCCTGCGTTGGCGGCCGCGGCAAATGAGGAGTCCACGGCTCGAATGGCACCAAGATCGGCATCAGATAGCTCCGCAGCCGGTTTGCCGCCAGCGGAATCGGAAACCTTTCCCGCGCCCTTGCAGCCAGCACTGAATGCCAATCCGACAGCCATCACCATCACGGCACGCCCCATGGGTTGCGACACGTGAACCCCCTCCCGAGTGTGAAAACGATCAGCCCAGAATAGCCTGCTGGCGGTCGAGCATCTTTTTCAACTCCCAGGTCTCCGCCACGACGGCACCCAACAGAAACACAATCGCCGTGTAGTAGACCCAGAGAATGAACAGCACTATCGCACCCAAATTGGCATCGCCGCCGAGTCCCTCGAACGAGGCAAAGTTGGTGAGGTACAGGGCATAGAGCCGCTTGGCCACCTCGAACAGCAGCGCGGTGAAGGTGGCGGCGAGCAGCGCGGTTTTCCAGGGGAGGCGCCGGACCGACGCGTAGCTGTAGGTGATGTAGAACAGGGAAACCGAGAAACTGAAGGCGAGGAGCTCCGTCAGATAACGCCCCACGGTAGACACGAAGAACCCGAGCTGGGGCACGGTCTCGGCGCCGCGTGCCTCCAGGATGGTCAGCCCGGTTGTCAGCAACGTATTCGCCAGAAACAAAATGACCGTACCCACGACCATCGCCGCGTCGCGCATCTTGGCCAGGAGAAACAGGGTAACCACGGCCCGGTGCCGCGTCGGGCGGAGTGAAACGTCGTAAATGTCGTTCAGGGCGGTGCGAACGCCGGCAAAAAGCCGGGTGCTGAACCAGAGGAACGTGGGTACTGCGTAGAGCGACAGCTCTCCCCGTTTCTCGGTGATGCCTGCCAACAGGCGCTCGATAATGGCGAAGGGATCACGGTTCGGAAGGGTTGAATGCGGCGGCAGGAAACGGTGGAACAGCTCCATGGTGTCGACTTCCGGACCAGTCACGGCCTGCGCCAGATGGGTCAGGCCGATCAGCAACAGCAGGATGAACGGAACCGCGGCCAGCAGCGCGTCGAAGGTCAGGGCGCTGGCGAGAAACGGGATGTTGTCTTCATCGGCGGCTTGGAGGGTCCGGCGCAGGAAGCCGGCGGGCGAACGATGCCACCCGCCGGGCCTGGACCGACTCAGGCGAGCGGCTCCTCGAGATCAGCGGGTGAGCGGCGCCGCGCCCGAGCGTCGGCCAGGCGGCGCTCCAGCTCCTCCCGGGGCGATGGCCTGGAGCTTCGCCCGAATCGGTCCGGGCTGTCCTCTTCCTCGAGCTCGTCCTCCTCATCCTCCAGCATCCCCTGGAAGGACTCCTTGGCGCCGCCGAACTGTTGGGTGATCTCGTCCAGCTTCTCCTCGGTCATCGCCCGGAACTTCCACAGCTTGCGCTGCAGATTACGGCGGGTTTCCTCGCCACTGGTCGGCGCGTATAACAGCGCCACGCCCGCACCCAAGAGCGCACCCCAGAAAAGCCATTTGGCGGAGGAGTCACCTCCCCGCTCGACGTATACCACCTCGCGGTGCTGCTTGCGACGCATTCGAGCCTCCTATTCCCCGGCGTCGGGGTCGTCGGCCGCCGCAACCAGCACCGGCTTGAGTGCCGCGTGATGCTGGATGGGAGCCTGGATGAACCGGTTGACCTGATCCTGAGTCCCGTTCACGTTCAGCTGCTCGAATAGAAATGCGAACGTTTTCTCGAGGTCGCCGGCAATTGCGCCACGGATGTCCTCCGGCAAAGACCAGAGGTCCTGCTTGAAGGGACCGATCGCCTTCTTGCGTGCCTTGTAATAGAACTGCTCGTTGGTATCGCCGCTCTTCCGTTCACCGGCCGCGTTCTCATCCACCCAGCTGCGCAGCCGCTCTCGCAGCTCAGCCGGCAGGCGGGAGTGATCGAAGATCATATTCTGAAAGTTGGTTGCGAGATGAATCTCTGCCGTTTCAATCCGAGGGAAGTTGCCGAAGGCGTTGGCCGGGAGCGTGCTGGCCCCGTGCTGCACTGCACCGGCAAGGCCGTACTCCTCACGCGCCACCTCGGAGAGTGCCGCGAGCGCCTGAAGGTCCAGCTTGACGTCTGCCATCGAGCCGTCGGCCAGGACCACGCCGCCATGCGAGGTTCCGGTTTGCACCGAGATCTTGCTGATGCCCACAGGCCCACCGAGAGCGGCCAGCGCCTTATTGTAGCCCTGCATGAAGGCGTGGAGCTCCTCTACGGTGCTGTTCTTCATGCCGACTTCGCCGATCTCGGCTCCCACGGAGACGGTGATCCCCTGCGGCTCCTGTTGCCGGATGAAGGCGGTGATCTCGGCGGCGCGCTCGTAGTTGAGCCGCTGCTGCTCGCTGAGCGATGACTTCGAGAGGTCGACCAGCGTGGATGTATCCACGTCGATGTTGTAGAACCCGGCTCCAACCTCTTCCGCGATCAGCTTCTTGACCTCGCCGATTTCCCCGTTGGGATCGGCCTGGTATTTCTTCTGGTTGACCTGACAGTGATCGCCCTGGATGAAGAGCGGCAGGGCATAGCCTTCCCGCAGGGCCGCCGCAATCATGACGGAGACGTATTCGGCCGGGCGCTGCTCGGTGTAGGCAATCTCGGAGCGCGCAATCTCCAAAATTATCGCACCGGCTTTTCCCGAACGCGCGGCCCGAAAGATCGCGCGGGCCGTGTCATAGGCCATCATGCGCACGTTGATGGCGGGCACCGTGAAACCGCCACACTCGCCCCTGCCCCGCGCGAGATAGAGATCGTTGATCGAGGCCGGACGGGACCCGGTTACCTGACCCAACTCCCAGATCAGCCAACGCGCAGCCTCACGGTCCTCCCCGGATCCAAACACCGCTTGCCAAGCCAGCCGGTCGGTTGCTGCTGAGCGCAGCTTGGCCTGGTCGCGGATCTTTACCCCTCCGGGAACCTGAATCACCCCGCCTTGATACAGATCCACAGCCCGCTGTGTTGCATCAGCCATGCAGGTCTATCCCCTTGTAAGCAGTATCCATGCACTCTGGGCAAAGGTAGGACGGGAATGGAAGACCCGCAACGCGCCGCGGCAGAAGGCGCCGGGTCAAGCCTCGTCCGCAGCAGACACGGCTTCACGCGGTGCCGGGTCATAACCGGGGCGCCCCATGGCTGCATAAGTCAGGCGTTTTCCGAGCTCGACGCCGGGCTGGTCGAACGGGTCGATCCCGTACCATACCCCGGCGTATCCGGTGGCGAGCTGAAAGAACATGATGGTCTCGCCAATGGTCGCTGCGCTCAGGTCCGGAAGACGAAGGGTGCAGTTCATTCGCCCCATCTGCGCCAGCGCAGCGGAAGTGGCCTCGTATTCAGCCTGCAGCAACTCTCCCAGCGTGTGTCCCGGCAAGTACGCCAGATCGGGCGGCAAAGCCGGCGCGCCACCGGAGGCCGAAGGGCCGGGAATTTTCACCTCCACCCCGAAATTCTCCACCGTCACGAACGTGATTGCCTTGTCGTAGGGTCCTTCCATGAATAGCTGGACCTGACTGTGCTGATCGGTGGCGCCCACAGCACCGACCGGGGTGGGTCCGGCGTGCACCGTCTTTCCCTGTCGATCCGATCGTTTGCCCAGGCTCTCGGCCCAGAGCTGCCGGTACCACTCCGCCAGCTCGCGCAAGCGGTCAGTATACGGCATGAGCACATGGATACGCGCTCCATGGCTTACGTCGGCCTCATGGTGGAGAGCGGCGTAGAGCGCGGCCGGGTTCCGGAGGAGATCGTTCTCCTCGGCCCGCTTTAACGCCAGCCGAGCGCCCTGGAGCAAACCCTCGATGTCGATTCCCACCAGAGCGGCCGGGAGCAGCCCTACGGGAGAGAGGACGCTGAACCGTCCCCCCACATCGGGCGGCACGTCGAGAGTGGCGATATGATCGCGCTGGGCCAGTTCCCGCAGCGCGCCGCGGCTAGGGTCGGTGGTAAAGACCAGGTGCCGGTAGGCTGCGGCTCCGAGCGCGTCCTCCAGCCAGGCGCGGACCACGAGGTACTGGGCCATGGTCTCCGCTGTTCCGCCTGACTTACTGATGACGTTCACGAGAACCCGGCGAGGATCAATCCGTTGCAGGGCCGCTGCCACGGAGGTTGGGTCGACATTCTCCAGCACCGTGAGCCGGGGAAAGAAC